>JACDHQ010000117.1 GCA_013820975.1 Gemmatimonadaceae bacterium | reverse complement strand
GCTCCCCACTCCCTACCGCCTCATACATGCTTGCATTGCTGTTCGCCGCATCGATCCTGATCCCGATTCCATCGGGAAGCTACCATCCGCTCTACGGGCGGCGGGGGGATGCGCCGGCGCACGTCGCCGCGTTCCGGATCGATCGCGATGCAGTGACGGTGGGGGATTACCTCTCGTTCCTGCGCCGGCACCCGCAGTGGCAGCGCAGCACGGTGAAGCCGGTCTTCGCGGATCGCGGCCAGTACCTCGCCGCGTGGCGGGGCGACCTCGATGCCGGCGATGCAAACCGGCACGCCCAGCCAGTCACGGGCGTCTCCTGGTTCGCCGCCCGCGCCTACTGCGCCGAAAAGCGCAGGCGGCTGCCGACCGTTGCCGAGTGGGAGTATGTCGCGGCGGCGGGGGCCTCGGTCCGCGACGCGGCGCGCGACCCCGCGTTCATCGATTCGCGCATGGTGCTCTACGCCACGCGGGCGGCGCGACGCGGTGTGCGGCCGAATGAGGTCAATGCCTACGGTGTCCGCGGCTTGCATGACGGCCCGTGGGAGTGGGTGGAGGACTTCAACAGCGTGCTCGTCTCGGACGACTCGCGCGGCACGGGCGCGCGCTCGCACCAGTTGTACTGTGCATCGGCCGCCATCGGGGCAGCCGATCCGAGCAACTACCCGGCGTTCCTGCGCTACGCAGTGCGCGCCGCCGCGACCCCGCGTACGTCGATCGAGAACCTCGGCTTCAGGTGTGCCGCATGACCCGCCTCGCTTTGCGCATCACGCTCGCCGCACTGGCTGTCACGACGGCCTGTCGCTCCGCCGAGTCGGCGCCCGCCGCCGAGACGGCCGCAGGCCACGGCACGGCTGCACTCGAGGCCGATCCAGCGGTCGCGGCGGCACTGCGCGGGCTTCCGTTGTACGATCTCGGCAGCAGCTGGATCACGCAGCGCGGTGATTCGCTCGGGCTGCGCGACCTGTCGGGGCGCATTCGTGTGATGGCGCTGGTGTACACGAGCTGCCACGGCACCTGCCCCCTGATCGTCGCGGAGATGAAGCGCGTCGAGGCGGCAATTCCACCGGGGCGTGCGCGGGACGTCGGGTTCGTGCTCGTCTCGCTCGATCCGGCGCGCGATACACCGGGGCGCCTCGCGCAGTGGGCCACCGACAATCACCTGGACCAGGACCGCTGGACGCTGCTGAACGGCAGCGACGGCACCGTGCGCGAACTCGCCGCGACACTTGGCGTGCGATACCAGATGCAGCCCGATGGCGAGGTCGCGCACGCGAACGTGATCACCGTGCTCGATGCCGATGGCATCGTCATGCACCAGCAGACCACCCTCGGCGAGAATGCGATCGTGACGTCCGCGGTCGTGAACCGCCTGCTTCCCTGAGCACAATCCAATGACAACACCAGCTGATCTCCAGGCGGCCAGGTCCGTCTCCGTCATCGACCCGAACTGGACGGTGCGCGACGTCGTGTCGCGCTACCCGGCGACCGTATCGACATTCAAGGCCTGGAAGGTGGAGGCATGCTGCGATGGAGGGCGCTCCCTCGCGGAGGCGTCGCAGCGGGCCGGTGTGTCGCGCGAGCTGCTCATCACTGCGCTCGAGGCGCAGGTCGCGGAGCAGGGCTGATGGAGTGGTTTGTGCGGAACTTCATCAAGGCGAGCCTGGCGTGGCTCGCCCTTGGTGTGTCGCTCGGCGTCGCGATGGCCATGGTGCCCCACTGGGTGGTGTATCGCGCGGCGCACATGCACATGAACCTGATCGGCTTCGTCACCATGATGATCTATGGCGTCGCCTATCACGTGATCCCGCGCTTCAGCGGCAATGCGCTGTACAGCCCGCGCCTGGCGACCGTGCACTGGGGGTGCGCCAACGCCGGGCTCGCCTGCATGGTCGGCGGGTTCCTGTTGCGGCCCCACGTCGGAACCGGCGCGATGGCGCTGCTCGGGCTCGGTGCTGTCCTCTCGGCGGCTGGCGCCTACATGTTCGTCTACGGGCTCTGGCGCACGATCGACGGCGACCGGGCGCTGCGGAGGGCGCAGGCTCGCGTACGAGCCTCCGCCGGGACGCCCCTTCCCGTCGCGCGCTGATGCATGCCCTCGTGGGGTGGTACAGCAGTCCGCTGGGGCCTCGTGCGTGCGAGCGTTGGCCAGGTGGCCAGCATCGCGGTACTCTTCAACGCGATGTGGACGCGGATTCGTCCCGTCGGGAGCCAGCAGCGGGAGCGACAGGGCGAGCGATTCCAGGAGGGGCGATGGAACAGGCAGGAGCGTACCCGGAGTTCCGGTCTCTCACCGAGGCCGAGTGCGTCGCGCTGCTCGAGCGCAATCACGTTGGCCGGCTTGCGTTCACCTTCCGCGACCAGGTCGACCTCCAGCCGCTTCACTACGTCCATGACGACGGCTGGTTATACGGCCGGACGTCGGAGGGCACAAAGCTCGAGACGCTTGCCCACCATCAGTGGGTCGCGTTCGAGGTGGACGAGGTCCGCGGCCCCTTCGACTGGGAGAGCGTCGTCCTCCGGGGTTCGTTCTACCGCCTCGACGATGAGGAGCGACGCGATCCCGCCATCGCGGCGCATGCGGTCGCCCTCCTTCGGAGCGTGGCGCCCGAGACGCTCTCATCGAGCGATCCGGCGCCGCACCGGGCGGTGCTCTTCCGGATCTCCATCCGCGAGCTTTCGGGGCGCGCATCGCGGCTGGCCCACCCCGGCTGACGCCGGATTTACGGGTTGCTTACAGCAATGCAACCCTGCGGGACGTATCTGGAGTAAACCTTCCCGCGTCGTGACGGCTCCAACGAATCGTCACCGCCGGTCCTGACCGGCCCCATCGCATACCGACCCGCGACCCAGTGCGCGCCCCGTGACCCTGAAAACCACCATCGCCGCCGTCGCGGTGCTGCTCGCCGCGACGTTCGCCCTGCCCGCCACCTCCGCCGCCCAGGCAGCCGACGTGATCCGCGGCCGTATCACCGGGCCCGACAGCCTCCCCATCGAGGGAGTCTCGGTGACCGCGACCTCGATGAACGGGAACGTCTCCCGGGCGGCGCGCACCGATCGCAACGGCCGCTTCATGATCACCTTCGCGAACGGCGAGGGGGACTACATGATGACCTTCGCGCTCCTCGGCTACTCCCAGAAGCGCTTCGAGATCAAGCGGATCGGCGATGAGGAGATCCTCGTGGCCGATACGCGGCTCGAGCGGGCCGCGGCCAAGCTCGATGCGGTGACGGTGAGCGCGCCGCGGGAAAAGGTGAACCGCAACAGCACGAACCAGCCGGATATCGGTGGGACGGAGCGCCCCATCGATCCCGGCACGGTCGGAGCGGCCGACCTTGGCGACCTCGCTGCAATGGCGGCTTCGCTCCCTGGCGTGCTGCCGGTGAACGGCGAGGAAGGCGGAGCGAACGGGTTCTCGGTGCTCGGGCTCGGTGCCGACCAGAACAGCACGACCCTCAACGGGATGGGCTTCGGCGGTTCGAGCCTGCCGCGCGACGCCCAGGTATCGAGCTCGCTCACCACGTCCCCATACGATGTGTCGCGCGGCGGGTTCAGCGGCGCGCAGTTCAGCCTCCGCAGTCGGCCGGGTTCGAACTTCATCAGCCGCGGCTTGAGTCTCGTGCTCGATGCGCCGCAGATGCAGTGGACCGACCGCGCTGCCCGCTCGCTCGGGCAGCAGTACTCCAACGTCTCGCTGTCGGGCAACCTCTCGGGCCCCATCCAGTTCGACAAGTCGTTCTTCAATGCGGCGTACCAGCTCGGGCGACGGTCGAGCGACCTCCAGACCTTGCTCAACACCGACGCCGAGGGGCTTCGGGCGTCCGGAGTTGCCGCCGACTCGGTGAGCCGGCTGCTCGACATCCTTGCACTCGAGGGAGTGCCTGCGTTCTCCGGTCCGGCCGGCAACGACCGCCTCACCGACCAGGGCATGGTGTACGCGACGTTCGACGTGGCGCCCCCGTCGTCCACCAGCGGGCAGGCGCTGAACGTCACCGCCAACGGCAGCTGGAACCGGCAGAACCCCGTCTCGGGAATGGCGACCGAGCTCCCGTCGCACAGCGGCGAGCGCACCAACTGGAACGCCGGCGCCATGGCGCGGCACACCAACTATTACGGCTTCGGCATCCTGGGCGAGACATCGATCGGGGCGGGGCAGTCGCGCACGCACTCGTCGCCCTTTCTCGCGCTTCCGTCGGGGCGCGTCCTCGTGAACTCGGCGTTCGACGACGGCTCGAACGGCCTCCAGCAGCTGGCATTCGGTGGCAGCCAGTCGCTGAGCTCCCGCTCGACGAACACGAATGCGAGCTTCAACAACCAGCTCTCCTGGTTCAGCGCCAACAACCGGCACCGGCTGAAGCTGACGTCCGAGCTGCGCCATGAGGCGACGACGCTCGAGCAGGCGTCCAACCTCCTTGGCACGTTCACCTTCAACTCGCTGGCCGACCTGCAGGCCGGGGTGCCAGCGAGCTTCTCGCGCCAGCTGTCGCCGCGTGAGCGCTCGATCGGGCAGCTCTCGGGCGCGGTGTCGCTGGGCGATGCCTTCCGCGTCCGCCCCAATCTCCAGGTGCAGTACGGGCTGCGGGTGGATGCCAACCGCTTCCTCGATGATCCGGCGTACAACGCCAACGTTGAGCGTGTGTTCGGGCGCCGGAACGACGTGGCACCGAACAACGTGGTCGTCAGCCCGCGCGTCGGCTTCTCATGGAACTACGGACAGGCGGCGCAGATCGGTGGCTTTGAGGGCGCGATGCGCGGCCCGCGCGCCGCACTGCGTGGGGGTGTCGGCATCTTCCAGAACAACGCGAGCACCGGGCAGGTCGGGAGCGCGATCGACAATACCGGACTTCCGAGCGCCGTGCAGCAGCTCATGTGCGTCGGGCCGGCGGCACCGACCCCCGACTGGGCGGCCTACGCCGGGAACCCGGCGCTGATTCCGGAGCGCTGCGCCGACGGCACCAGTGGGACGGTGTTCTCGAACACGCTGCCCAACGTGACCCTGTTTGCGCCCGGCTTCGCGCCGCCGCGCAGCCTGCGCTCGAACCTGAGCTGGTCGGGCCCGGTGCTCGCCAACCGGTACAGCCTGACCGCCGACGTGACCTGGTCGCGGAACATGAACCAGTCGGGCCCGGTGGACCTCAATTTCAACCCGCAGCAGCGATTCGCGCTCGATCAGGAGGGCGGCCGGCCGGTGTACGTGAACCCGTCCAGCATCGTGCCAACGACGGGCGCCGTCGCGTCGCGCGATGGCCGCCTCTCGTCCGAGTTCAACCGCGTCACCGAGATGCGGTCCGACCTGCTCTCCGAGTCGAAGCAGCTCACCGTCGGATTCGCTCCCGTGCGCTACAGCTCGAGTTTCACCTGGCGCGCCAACTACACACTCGCCGACGTGCGCGACCGGGTGCGCGGCTTCTCGAGCACCGTCGGCAACCCGCTCGATGTCGAGTGGGCGCGCGGGTCATTCAGCACGCGGCACCAGGCCAGCTACAGCCTCGGATACAACTTCTTCGATGCCGTGCGAGTGAACTGGAACGGCGCCTTCCGCTCAGGGCGGCCGTTCACGCCGACGGTCGCCTCGGACATCAACGGCGACGGCTATGCCAATGATCGCGCCTTCATCTTCGATCCGGCGGTGGCGACGGATCCGCAGGTGGCATCGGGCATCGAGCAGCTGCTCACCAACGGCTCGAAGTCGGCACGCGAGTGCCTCGCTGCGCAGCTCGGGACGCTTGCGGGGCGCAACAGCTGCTCCGCGCCGTGGACCTCGAGCGCGAACCTGTCGATCGCGTTCAACCCGGTGAAGGTGCGGATGCCGCAGCGCGCCAGCATCTCGTTCAACGTCTCCAACCCGCTCGGCGCGGCGGACCTCCTCTTCAACGGCGAACGCAACCTGCGCGGGTGGGGGCAGCAGGCCAGCCCCGACCAGTCGCTGCTCTACGTGCGCGGCTTCGATGCGGCGACGAACCGCTACACGTACGAGGTGAACCAGCGTTTCGGTGCAACCAACCCCGCCTTCAACGCCTTCCGGGCACCCGTGACGCTCACCGCGATGGTGCGGTTCGACGTCGGGCCGACGCGCGAGCGGCAGTCGCTCACGCAGCAGCTCGATCGCGGTCGCAAGACGAAGGGAGACAAGCTGCCGGAGGGCATCCTCAAGGCGATGTACTCCAGCGGCGGCGTTGCCAACCCGCTGGCCACCATCCTGCGCCAGCAGGACACGCTCGGGCTCACGTCCGTGCAGGCCGACAGCATCGCGACGATGAACCGGTCCTATACCGTGCGGCTGGATTCCATCTGGACTCCGGTCGCGAAGTACCTCGGTGCACTGCCGGAGCAGTATGACCAGGACGAGGCATACACCGCATACCGCAGCGCGCGGCGCGCCTCCGTCGACCTGCTCATTGCGATGGCGCCGATGGTGAAGGGGCTGCTCACCGACGAGCAGCGGCGCAAGCTTCCACCGTTCATCGCGAGCCTGCTCGACCCGCGCTACCTCGCGTCGATCCGCAATGGCACCGCCGGCATGGGTGGCGCCGCGATGCCGATGGGTGGTGGCATGCCGATGATGATGCCCGCGGGTGGTGGTGGGGAGCGGGTGATGATCATCAGGCAGTAACTGCTGGAGAGGTTGGTGGCGGGATAGTGCCGGTCCGCGATCGAATCATCAATTATCGGTTGCGGGATAGTGCCGGCCCGCGATCGAAGCTTGAACTATCGGTTGCGGGATAGTGTCGGCTCGCGATCGAATGGTGAACTATCGGT
>JACDHQ010000116.1 GCA_013820975.1 Gemmatimonadaceae bacterium | reverse complement strand
CCCTGGCAGTTACTCTGACCCCGCCTCCGTTGCAGTTACGAGCGCCCCAACCGCCTCCCCACACAACTTCGTCCCGCGCTCGCTCTCGATGATCTGCAGCGCCACATCCCGCGACAGCGCCTCCCGATACGGCCGCGCCGACGTCAGCGCATCATAGATGTCCGCCACCGCCAGGATCCGCGCATCGCGATCGAGCCGCTCGGCGGTCACCCCCCACGGATAGCCCGTTCCATCGAGCTTCTCATGATGCAGCGCCGCCATCCGCGCAAACGACGCGAACGCCGGCACGCGCGACAGGATGTCGTACGTGTGCCGCGGATGCAGTTCCACCTCCTGCATCTCCGGCAGGTCGAGCTTCCCCGGCTTGTCGAGGATGCGGTTCGACACGCCGAGCTTGCCGATGTCGTGCAGCAGCCCCGCGCGCCGCATGCGCCTCAGGTCCACCTCCCCGTACTGCAGCACCGTCGCCATCCGCTCCGCATAAGCCGCCACCCGCGTGGAATGCTCGAAGGTGTATGGCGACTTGGCGTCGATGATGTCGGCGAACGCCCGCGCAATCTCGTCGAGCTCCTCGTCGTCGATCACCCGCGGCTCCCCCGCCGGCTCGGCGTCGAGCACGGCCTGCTGCGCATCCGGGCTGTTGAGCAGGCGCCACCACTCGCGGTCCTTCCGCCACCCGAGCACGAGGTCGGCGAGTGCCGGGTCGAACCAGGTGCCGCGCCGCGCGCGCGTCACGCGCATCGCCGCGGCGACGCCCTTGTCGTACTGGAACGCCTCCACCGTCTGCGCGATGTTGATGATGCGCGCGAGCCGCGGGATGTCCTCGCCCGCCTTGCCGTGCGGGTAGCCGAGCCCGCACCAGTGCTCGTCGAGCGAGCCGATCGCCGAGCAGGTGTTCTCCGGGAAGCCGAGCCGCCGCGCGATGCCGGCGCCGCGGTCGCAGCGAATCTGGATCAGCTCGCGCGTCACCTCGCCGCTGCGCGCGATGCGCATGAAGTGCCGCGCGCGGTCGGCGATCGAACCGCCGAGTCCCGCCGTCGTCGCCGTGCGCAGTGCGAGGCGGATGCGGCGATGCCAGTCGACCCCCTTCATCCGCGGCTTCACCACCCGGTCGTCGGCACCGAAGAGCGACGCCATGCGTGCCGCGTTGCTCGAGCAGCCCGCGTCCTTGAGCAGCAGCGCGTAGTACAGCGCGGTACACTCCTCCACCGACAGCCCCACCTCGCTGCCGAGCCGCATGCCGACGAGGCACGCGCGGATCGTGTGCCCCGCCGGCTGCCCTTCCGTGAGGTCGAGCGCGTACGAGAGCGCCGCGAGGACCTCGGAGATCGAGAGCTGCTGGGGCGTCACTATTCGATCAGGCGTTTCCGGTCCGGCTGCTGCACGGCCCTTTTGCACGCATCGAAGAGCTGCTCATCGGTCCACTCGGTCCATCCCTCGGGAATCGGAACCAGGCGCTTCCTCCAAAGCTCGCTCTCGAACGCCAGCCACCCCTCGGCGTACTCCGTCCGCAGCTGGATGCTCTCTGTGGACGTTGCGGGGCGGACGTCCCACACCTGCCAGGAGACTCCCTCGGGGTCGGTAAACACTCGGTGCGACATGCGGGGGTGGACTGGAAGAATCAAGCCGCTGACGACGGGAGGGAGGCGGGAGTAGGGGGGAGGGGGAGAGATCTCGGCGCGACCGTGAGACGTCAAACCGAAGAGTCTCACAGGGTGAGAGGGTCGCACCACCGTGAGACGTGAACGGTCGGAGCGCCGGAATGGTACGCTGCGCGGCCGATCGACGGTGCACCATCCCTTCCCCGGCGTGATCGTGCGCGCATGCAGGATCACCGGCGGCTCCACGTCTACCAGGCGGCGCGGCGTCTCGTGCGGGAGGTCTACCAGGTTGCATGCCTGCTCGGCCCCGACGAGCGATTCACGCTCGGCAAGCAGCTCCGTCGCGCTGCGCTTTCGGTGGGCTCCAACATTGCCGAGGGGTGCGGGCGGCTGAGCGCGCGCGACTTCGCGCACTTCCTGGACATCGCACTGGGCTCGACGCGCGAGCTCGAGTTCCAGCTCTTGGTGTGCCTCGACATCGGCATCGCCGACGCGGCGGTTTCGCCCGCCCTCCGGACGAACCACCGCGTGCAATTGATGCTCGCAAGGCTCATCACGAGTGTAAGAGACCGGGCGCGGCCTCCTCGTTCGCCGCACGCCTGACGTCCCGCGCAGTTGTCGTCTCACGGCGCCACAATGATCCCTCCCCCGCACCGCCTCTCTAGCAGTTGTCGTCTCACGGCGCCACCGCACTCCCACCCCCACGTCACCACTCGAGCAGTTGTCGTCTCACGGCGCGACATCGAATCGCCGCCGACTCTGACCCCAAGGCCGTTGAGCAGTTGTCGTCTCACGGCGCCACCGATCCGCTGTCCCTACCCAACCTCTGAGGCAGTACCGCGATACCCCTCGAGCGCCCGCTCCATCGCCGCCCGATTCATCTCCCTCAGCAACGGCAGTACATCCTCCGCCATCGCGACGTGGTCGTTCCCGAAGCTCCGCTTCACCGCCCGATCGATCTCCTCCGACAGGATCACGTACTCCCGCCGCAGGGCCGACTCCGGCCAGCCGAGCCGGCGGCGTTGCGCCCCGTGGCGCACCGCATACGTGTACTGCAGCGCATCGGCATCCCGCTGCAGCCCCGTGCGATCGGCGCCATGCGGCGCATCGACGATGGTGAGCGACTGCGCGAGGTCGGTGATGTAGCCGGCGATGTGATCCTCGAGGTCGGCCTGCGCCACCTCCCTCGCCCCCGGCACGTCCGGATCCTTGCGCAGCCGCTCGCCCAGGTGGCGCACCACTTCGGGCACCCGGCCCTGCAGCGCGCGCCCCACCTCCAGCCGGCGGTCGGCGACCGGTGACCGGTACTCGCCGCTCGCGGGCGGCGGAGCCGGCGACGTGTACGCGGGCAGCCAGAGCGTGAACGTCGAGCCCGATCCGGCCTGGCTCTCCACGGTGAGGTCTCCGTCCATCAGGCGCGCGAAGCTGCGGCTGATCGACAGCCCCAGCCCCGTCCCCCCCACCTGGCGCGTGTGGCCAGAGTCCACCTGCACGAAGGGCGCGAAGATCGCCTCGAGCTTCTCGCTCTGGATACCGATGCCGGTATCGCGCACGCCGATCCCCACCCACGGCCCGTCGCCCACCAGCCGCGCGCCCGCATCCGGCATCATCGACGCGCCGAGGCATTCCACCATCACCGCGCCGCCTGGCTCCGTGAACTTCACCGCATTGGAGATCAGGTTGATGAGGATCTGCCGCACCCGGTCCTCGTCGCCGCAGTACTCGACGTCGGGCGCACAGCGATCGCCGAGCGTGATGCGGCGTGTGTCGGCCAGCGGGCGCACGAGCTCGATCGCCGCGCCAAGGCCCGGGGCGACGCGGACGCGATCGGTCCGCACGTCCATCTGCCCCGCCTCGACCTTCGCGAGGTCGAGCACCTCGGCGATGAGGCCGATCAGGTGGCGGCCGCTCGTGCGCACCCGCTCGATGTAGTCGCGCTGTCCCGCCGTGAGCGGGCCGGCGATCTCGGCGTCGAGCAGGTCCACGTACCCGAGCACCGCGTTGAGTGGGGTGCGCAGCTCGTGGCTCATCGTCGCGAGGAAGGTCGACTTTGCCCGGTTGGCCTGCTCCGCCTCGGCCCGCGCGGCGATGGCGACCCGGAAGACGCGGGCCGTCTCCACGGCAGCCGTCGTGCGGCGCGCGAGCTCTTCGGCGGTCGCGAGGTCGTCCGGCGTGAACGGTTCCCCCGTCCCGCGTGAGCGGAGCATCGTCAGCACGCCGATTGTGGTGCCATGGGCCTTCATGGGGACGCAGATCAGCGACGCGGGGTCCACCCGGCGGAGCGACTCACGCTGCGCGGGCGAGCCTGCGGCATTCATCAGCATGCGCGGCGCGATCACGGGGACGAAGACCGCCTGTCCGGTGCGAAGCACCTCGTCGGGTGGCAGTTCGCCACTCCGGGTCCCGGTCGCGGCCGAGGCCCGGACGAGCTGGACGATCTCCGGATCGAGGTGCGCTACGCCGGCCCGGCGCGGGTGCCCATCGATCTCCACCAGGTCTACCATGCAGAGGTCCGCGATCGCAGGCACGGCCGATCGCGCGGCCGCCTCGAGCGCCAGCTCGGAGTCGAGCGCGTTGGTGAGCGCGGCCCCCGCATCGGCGAGCACGCGCGATCGCACCGATGCCGCCTGCACGCGGCGCTCGGCGCGGCGAAGCATCGTCGCGGCGGCCAGCGCGAGTATGACGGCCAGCGGCATGCCGACGAGGAGGGCGATGTCGAACCAGCGTCGGTAGCGGGACTCGAGCGCGCTCCACTGGAGCGCGTCGGCCTCGCGGTGGCGCTGGAAGTCCCGGATGCGAACGCGGAGTGTATCCATGACCGCGCTGCCGGCCGGCATCCGCACGAACGTCATCGCGGCAACCTGCCCAACCTCCTGCCGGATCACGATTCCCGAGTCGAGCCGAGCGAGGCGCCAGGCGGCGAGCCGGCGGATGTCGAGGATCCGGGGCTGGTGCTCGGGGTCGACGTCCTGCCAGACGAGCTCCTCCAGCTCGGCTTCGGTTACCTTGCGCGACGTCTCGAAGAGCCTCAGGTACGCGGAATCGCCGGTGATCAGGAACCCGCGCTGCCCGTTCTCCGCATTGGCCAGGGCACTGAGCGCCCGGTTGAGGATGGCCTCGGTCGTGACGGTCTGGTCGAACTCCGCGAAGCTTCGGTTGTACCCCCGGTCGGCCGTATAGAGGAGAGCGCCAAGGAGGAGCACGACCGCGGCCGGGCCGACCGTCGCGGCCGTCCGCCAGCCCGCCAGCAGGCCTCCTCCCCGTTGCCGCGGAGCGGGCCTCACCGGTCGTGTATCTCGTTTGGGGGGAGCGTCATCGAGCGTCTCGGGTCGTCGGCGCCGGGTGGAAGCCGGGGCTGGCGGCGCCCCGTCCGGCGTCTTTTGCAGGTTCCGTGCGGTTCCGGCTGGTGGATCGTCGCGCAACGGGCCTGGAGGACGATCCGGGTTCGTCGCGCAACGGGCCTGGGGGACGCGGATCGTCCCGCCTCCGGCTGCGCCGGGGGCTGGCCGGCGCGGATCACCGGCTTGTCGTCGCGGAGCGACGCTCGGCGCATGGCCGATGACGCGGATCTGCTCCCATCGCCGCGCCAGAGGCGGCGTGGCCGGCGGCTTTGGGTTTTCTTGCTTGTACGTTCAACGTGGAAGTCCGGAAAGCATCTGGGCTCCGAGGGCGCGAGGGACACCGAGGGCACGCGGATTCCCTTTCGGCCCTTTGTGCCCTTGGTGATCCCTGGTGCTCACGTGGTCTGGTTGATCCGTACAATCCGGCTCGTTGCGCGTTGCAGCCCGTCCGCCACCCCGGCAGCCGGTAATCCGCGTCCGGCCGGACGCCCGCAGGGCGACCGGCACGGATCCGCGTCCCCCAGGGCTCGTTGCGCGACCAACTGAAGGACCATGATCAGCGAGGATCATTGACCAGGAAGAGCTGGCTCTCCGCCGAACGGCTGCTCGAGATCACGCTCATCCTGACGCTCTCGGCGGCGGCAGCGGCGATCTACTACGACCGCCGGACGATCCTCGAGCTCGTCGACGCGTCGCGTGACGTAGCGCATACGCAGGAGGTCATGACCACCTCCAAGGCGATCCTCGCCGATTTCCTCGAGGCGCAGGGCGACCGCCGTGCCTTCCTGCTCAGCGGCGATCATGGCTTCCTGGCGACGAGCGAGGAGTCGCGCAGCCGGGCCCAGGCGGGCGTGGGGCTGGTGGCGCGCATGACCCGCAACCGCCCGGTGCAGCAGGCGCGGATCGACACCCTCAGCCAGCTGCTGGAGCAGATGGACCGCATCGGCGCCGCGTCGGTCACGCTGCGGCGGGAGCAGGGGCTCGAGGCGGCCGGACGTGCCGTGGCGTCGCGCGAGGCGCAAGTCATCATCACCGGCGTCGGCACCCTGATCGACCGGTTCGAGCAGGAGGAGCGTCGGCTGCTCGCGTCACGCACCGACCGCCTGGACAGCCTCGTGGAGCTCAGCCGGCGGGTCGTCATCCTCAGCAGCATCTTCGCGCTGTTCATCATCGTCGCCGCGACGATCCTCATCCGTGCCGACCTGAGCGAGCGCCGCGATGCGCGTCACCGGCTGACCCTCGCCCTCCGCGACGCCGAGGTGGCCGCGCAGGCGAAGTCGGACTTCCTCGCCAACATGTCACACGAGATCCGCACGCCGCTCAATGGCGTGCTCGGCATGACGGAGCTCCTGTACGACTCGCCGCTCGACACCCGGCAGCGCGAGTATCTCGACATGGTGCGGACATCGGCCGAGACGCTGCTCCACGTCGTGAACGACATCCTCGACTTCTCCAAGATCGAGGCGGGCAAGATGTCGCTCGAGACCATGCCCTTCCTCCTCCGCGACACCGTCGGCGACACCGTGCGTGCGCTGGCGATCCGCGCGCGGATGAAGGGGCTCGAGATCTCCTTCCGCGCGCGCCCCGACGTGCCCGATGCATTCAACGGCGACCCGGCACGGCTGCGGCAAGTGCTCGTGAACCTCATCTCCAACGCGATCAAGTTCACGCGCGAGGGGGAGATCGTCGTCGAGCTCTCGGTGGGGCGCGTGACGCCCGACGACGCCACGGTGCGCATCGACGTGCGCGACACCGGCATCGGCATCTCGCCCGAGCGGCAGGCGGCGATCTTCCAGGCGTTCACGCAGGCCGACAC
>JACDHQ010000115.1 GCA_013820975.1 Gemmatimonadaceae bacterium | reverse complement strand
ATGCTGGATCGAAGTTTGGCCATGAGGTATGTTAGCCCGAGGGCCAGCCCGCCGACAGACTGCCATCACCCAGGGAACCGTGCGCATCCAGGACCCCCGGATCACCGAACGACGCAACCCGCGCACGGCCGACATCGACCTTGCGAGCCCGCTCGAGATCGTGGACCTCATCAACGCCGAGGACCGCACCGTCGCCGACGCCGTGGCGTCGCAGCGGGAGCAGATCGCCGCGGCCGTCGCCCTCGCCGAGCAGGTGTTCCGCGCCGGCGGGCGCCTCTTCTACACCGGCGCCGGCACCTCGGGCCGCCTCGGCGTCGTCGATGCGAGCGAGTGCCCGCCGACCTTCGGCACCCCCTTCGACATGGTCCAGGGGCTCATGGCCGGCGGCCCGGCGGCGATGTTCAAGGCGCAGGAAGGGGCCGAGGATCGGCTCGACACCGCCGGCCCCGACCTCGACGCCGTTGGGATGCGCGCCGGGGACTTCGTGATCGGCATCGCCGCCAGCGGGACGACGCCCTACGTGCGCGCCGCGCTGATGCACGCGAAGCAGCAGGGCGCGCATACCGCGATCGTCGCCTGCTCGCCCCCGCCGCAGGCCACGCTCGACTGCGCCGACATCGCCATCGTCACCGTGACCGGCCCCGAGGCCGTCACGGGCAGCACGCGCATGAAGGCGGGCACCGCCACGAAGCTCGTGCTGAATACGATCACCACCGGCGCGATGATCCGCCTCGGCAAGACCTTCGGCAACCTGATGATCGACCTCCGCGCCACGAACGAGAAGCTCGTGGACCGGAGCGAGCGCATCGTCGGCGAGATCTGCGAGGTGCCGCGCGAGCGAGCGCGCGAGCTGCTCGCCGCCGCCGGCGGCATCGTCAAGTACGCGATCGTGATGCACTACCTCGGCGTGGACAGGGACGAGGCCGAGTCGCGGCTGCAGGACGGCGGCGGGGTGATCAGGCGCGTGATCGGACGCACACCACCTCCGGTGGCATGACGGGAGACCGGGGTAGGGGGTCCGTGCCACGGGAGTCTGTCGGTTCAGGAGCTGTCGTTGCTCCCGACTCCCGCCCCCCTACCCCAACCATCTTCATCGGTTTGATGTCCGGCACATCGCTCGACGGCATCTCGGCGGCGGCGGTGCGATTCAGGGCCGACGGGGGCCGTGGCTACACGCCGGAGCTCCTCGCGTACACCGTGACGCCGTACACCAGCGAGCAGCGCGATCGCCTGCACGCCGCGATGACCGGCGGCACGGCGCGTGAGCTCTGCCGGCTGGCGTTCGACTTCGGCGACTGGCTGGCGACGGCGGCGGCGAGCGTGATCGGCGAGTCGGGCGTCGCGCGGAGCGACGTGCGCGCGATCGGCTCGCACGGGCAGACCCTCTGGCACGAGCCGGGGCACTCGACCTGGCAGTTCGGCGAGAGCGCCGTCATCGCCGAGCGGCTCGGCATCGACGTGGTGGACGACTTCCGCGTGCGCGACGTGGCGGCGGCAGGGCAGGGCGCGCCGCTGGTGCCGATTGCCGACGCGCTCCTCTTCGCGAGCGCCGACTGGCGGTTGCTGCAGAACATCGGCGGCATCGGCAACGTCACCGTGGTGCCGGCCGGCGGCGATCCCGCGACGGTGCGCGCCTTCGACACCGGCCCCGGCGTCGCGGTGATCGATGCCGTGGTGCGGCAGCTCGTGCCGGCGCTCCCGTACGACGAGGATGGCCGCCTCGCGCTCGCCGGCTCGCCGGTCGAGAGCGTCGTGGAGACGCTGCTCCGGCACGCGTACTTCGCCGCCGAGCCGCCCAAGTCCACCGGCCGCGAGCTGTTCGATGCCGCGTACGTGCAGCGGCTGATCGAGGACTGCCGCCGCGCGCGTCCCGACGCGACGAACGAGGACATCGTCGCCACGGCGACCAGCCTCACCGCGCGCTCCATCGCCGATGCCTACCGGCGCTTCATCCCCGAGCCGGTGACCGAAGTGCTCGTGTCAGGCGGCGGCGCGAAGAACCCGGCGATCACCGGCGAGCTGGCGCAGCGCATTGCGCCGATTGCCGTGCGTGCGTTCGACGAGGTGTACTTCGACGGCGAGGCGAAGGAGGCCGTTGCGTTCGCGCTGCTGGCGCTCCTGCATGTCGAACGGCGCCCGGGCAATGTGCTGGGGGCCACCGGTGCCCGCGGAGAGCGCATCCTCGGGAAGCTGACGCCGGCGTAGGATCGTCGCAGCCGGTTTGTATGCAAGGACGGACGCGGGAGTGACGCATCCTCTGGTTCAGGAGTTGTAAGGACACGGCGGGGGCTGCCGATCCGCAAACCGTGTGGCCGGGCAGCTGGCTGACACACGTACACGACCCTGGACCATCATGCCGACATCCTCGATTTCACGGCGTCTCGTCTGCGCCGTCGCACTCCTCGTCGCGCCAGTGCCGTTCGCGGCGTGTGCAGACGTCACCGCGCCGGAGCCCGTTCCAGGGGAGATCCTGTTCCTCAGCAACCAGCTGAAGGACAGCCTCTACTACCTTCGTCCCTTCCACGCGCTCCACGCGATCGGCATGGACGGCGCCGGGCTGCGCAGCGTGATTCCGCGTCCCGACCTGAACTTCAGCTACGACGTGTCCCGGGACGGGAGGCGCATCGTCGTGAATGGTCCGGAGGCGGACATCTGGTCCGCCAATGTGGCGGGCACCGAAATCGTGCGGCTCACCAACCGCGGTGCGACACGAACCGATGGCTCGAACCACGGCGCCCGCTGGTCGCACGACGGGCGCCTGATTGCGTTTGTCAGCAACCGGGAGCGGCGGCAATACGGCTCGACCGTCGGCGTCTCCGACGTCTATGTGATGAATGCCGACGGCAGCAGCCCGCGGAACGTGTCCTCGGGTCTCGGTGACGAAATCGGCTTCGAGCCCATGGTGCTCGGCTGGACGCCCGCGGGAGAGATCATCATCCGGACGCACGAGGTGGTGGGGGGAGTGAGTCGGACGCGCGTCTACTTCATGCGGCCTGACGGGACGCCGGGGCGCGCGCCGCTCCCGGAGCAGGACGGACCTCCCGTCTTTTCCCCGAGCGGCTCGCACGTGGTGTTCACGCGCACGGAGTCAGGCATCGCGCGCCTGTACGTGATGAACGCCGACGGCTCCAACGCACGCCCGCTGACCAACCAGGCCGGCGACGTGCTGGAGCCTGGGGATGGACTGCGCAGTCCGTGGTCTCCCGACGGCAGGACGATCGTGTTCCGGCGCGCCGGTGCCGACGCCCCGGGACTGTACGTCGTGACCGTCGACGGCACGGGATTGCGCCGCATCGTCGCGGGCTACGATGCCAGGTTCGGGAGCTGGTCCCCGGCCGGTGATCGCATCGCGCTATCGATGGATCATGACATCCATATCGCCGCGGTCAATGGATCCGGGCCCCAGAACGTCACGCGCAGTCCCGGAGTCGTGGACATCGCTCCGGTGTGGCTACCGCGCTGATCGCTGGCGGGAGTTGATCGGCCGCGAATCGCTGTGGTCGATCGCCGTGCGCGACTGCCGGTCCGCCAGTACATCTGGGCTTGATAAAGAAAAAGCAGAAGAAAAAGCCCGTGTCGACGCCACTCACCGAGCGACAGAGCAATCCGTGCCAATCCGCACGATCCGTGTCATCCGCGTCCCCAAAGGCTCGTTGCGCACCAGATCTGCCAGGCTCGTTGCGCACCAGATCTGCCAGGCTCGTTGCGCACCACGGCCAGCCCCGCAGCTCCGCGACGATCGAGAAGCGATCAGCGACGATGCATCCGCAGCAGTGCATCGACCCGCGCCGCCGGCACCGCATACACCAGCTGTCCCCCACTCTCCCGCGGACCGCCCCACACGACGCCGGTCACCATCCCCGCGGCATCGAATACCGGTGACCCGCTCGATCCATGTCCCGCGAACGCTGCCACCTGCAGCAGCGTCGGCAGCGACTTGCTGACCGTGCCCGGATAGAGCGACGTCTTCGCGACGAACGCGTCGCCGTCGGGACCGTCCATCCGCGTCGATCTCCCAAGCGGGTAGCCGATCGTCACCACCGCCGCGCCCTCGCGCATCGGGCCGCCCCCCTGGGCGATGCCCGCCACCGCAGGAACCCGCACCCCATCCTCCAGCTCGAGCAGCGCGAGGTCGTCATCCTCCCCCGCCGCGACGCGCACCACGCGCGCAACCATCCACTCCGACCGGTCGCGGAACTTCACCGCGAGCCGCGACGCGGGCATCCCGTCCGCGGACCGGACGAGATGGCGGTTGGTGACCATCAGCCCATTCGTCGTCACCGCGAACGCAGTGCCGCCGAGCGCCTTGCCATTTACCTCCGCGACGAGGAACGCGACGGCGGGGGCATTGCGGTCGTTGATCGCCGGGAGGTCCACCTGCGACATCGCCGTGGCGCCGTCGCGCCAGCGCGAGACCTGCTGCCGCACCTCGGCACGCGCGGTCGCCGAGCCCTGTGACGCCTGCGCCGCGACGGCGCGCAGGGAATCGTTGGCGCGGTTGAGGCGAGCGATCGCCGCGGTGTCCGATACCCCCTGCAGCTGATGCCTCAGGAGCTGTGTCGTCGAGTCGTAGCCGGCGAGCATGCGCCGCATCTCGGCCACTTCGGCCGCCGAGGCGCGTGACCCCGCCCAGTACGATCCAATGAGCCCCATCGCAAGCAGCCCGAGCGCCACATAGCCGTAGACGCGGAACTTCGACAGCTGCTGCTCCACTGCGATCGCCACGCGCTCCGTCGTCGGCCTCCGCGGCGCCGCACTTCCCGACTCACGTCGTTGATCGATCGCGCCTCCCGCACTCGCCCCCGCCGACGCACCAAATGTATCGATCGCGCCCTCCCCACCCGCCCCCGTCGACGCACCGAAATCATCGATCGCGATCCCGACACTCGCCTTATCCGACGCACCGGCTTTATCGATCCCGCTACGACCTGACGAGATCCTTCGAAGTTCGATCTTCGGCCCCTCCCCCCCAAGCTGAAGGACGTCCCCGTCACGAAGCGTCTCCGTTCCCTCGGCCCGCACGCCGTTGATGAATGTCCCGTTGGTGCTGCCGAGGTCCGCGAGCGAGAGCGTGCCGTCGGTGCCGATGCGCAGCTCGGCGTGGCGCGACGAGACGTCGCGATCGATCTCGGGGTCGAGCTGGAGGTCCACCTGCGGATGGCGCCCGAGCGTGATGGCGCCATCCTCGAATCGTGCTCGGTGCCCCGCGCGCGCCCCCGTGAGGACGCGCAGCTCGATCATCATGTCGCGGCTGGCGGGGGTGAGGCGGCGGGAACGGTTGGCGCGCTGTCACGCGGCACGATGTCGTCGGCCTTCTCGAAGACGAACCAGCCGGCGAGCGCGATGAGCAGCACGAGCAGTGCGATGGCCACGACCATCCCCGCCTTGCGCCGCTCGGGAGACACGCCGGAGAGCATGCCGCCGGTTGCGGCGACCGGTGGCAGCTCGGCGGCCGACTCGGCGGGCAGGTCGCCGAGCGACGCGCGCTCCACGGGCACGGTGGGGCGCGCGTCGACGGCGTTCGGCTGGGTCGCCCGCCCCGCGAAGCTGTCGCGCATCGCCGGCGTCTGGCCGGTGTCGGGCAGCGGGAAGGCGCGATGCCCCACGTTGTCGTCCCCGGCGTCATGGAGGGCCGATCCATCGAACCGCGCGGCGATCACGGTGATGTTGTCGGGACCGCCGGTCTCGTTCGCGCGGTCGATCAGCTGCCGGCACAGGGCGACGAGGTCGGGCTCCTTGCTGGCGTACGTGGCGATCTCGTCGCGCGTCACCTGGCCCGAGAGGCCGTCGCTGCAGAGCACCAGCGTGTCGCCGCGGCACAGCTTCTGGTGCGTGAGGTCGATCTTCACCGACGCCTCGGGGCCCAGCGCCTGCAGGATGATGTTGCGGCGCTCGCTGACCTCCGCCTCCTCCTCCGTGAGCTCCCCCGCCTCGACCAGCTTCTGCATCAGCGACTGGTCCTTGGTGATCTGGCGCGCCACCCCGTCGCGCACGAGGTAGGCGCGGCTGTCGCCCACCTGCGCAACGTAGAGCGTGTCGCCGAGCAGCCCCGCGATCGTGGCCGTCGTGCCCATGCCGCGGTACTCGGGGTGCTGCAGCGCGAAGTTGTGGATCTCGTCGTTCGCGGCGACGGCTGCGCGGCGCAGCGCGCGCGCGAAGCTCTCGGGATCGGCGGAGGGCGCATTCGACCACGCCTCCTGCAGCTCGCGGAGGACGATCTCGGTCGCCATCGCGCTGGCGATCTCGCCGGCCGCCGCGCCGCCCATGCCGTCGGCGACCATGAACATGGTGCCGCGCTCCCCCACGACGTGGCGTCGCACCTCGGGCTGCAGCGTCGCGTTGCCGGTCGTGAGGTCGGCGACGAGGAACGCGTCCTCGTTGTGCTCGCGCGTGCGCCCCACGTCGGTCTTGCCGAATACCTGTACGACGACGTCGCCTTGCGGCATGGCGCGCTCGGGAGCGGGAGGGAGGGGAGTGTTCTGGGTTGTCACGCGCGCCGGATCATGGGCAGGCCTGCCGGAGCCGATCGATGCGACCGTTCCGCGTCGCGTCGTCGGATCGTGCCTGAATGGTAGCGAGGACCGTGCACACATGCTGCTCCTGGTCGAGCACCGCATGCGCCTCGGCACGAAGGAACTGCGCCCAGATGTGATCTTCCGATCCCTTCACGAGCACACCGCCGATGGTCCCGAGCAGTGCGATCGCCTCCCGCGCCTTTCCGGGATCGAGGGCATCGTTGAGCGACTCGACCCGCTGCAGCACGGCCGGGA
>JACDHQ010000671.1 GCA_013820975.1 Gemmatimonadaceae bacterium | reverse complement strand
GCTGATCATCCCGAACGACCAGGACGGCGTGCCATACCTCACGCAGCCGCCGGTGAAGCCCGGCGAGACGTACACCTACGAGTTCACCGTCAGGAACTCGGGATCGCACATGTACCACTCGCACCACAACGCGGCCAAGCAGGTGGGCCTCGGCCTCCTCGGCGCTTTCGTCGTCGAGCCGCGGCGCAAGCGGGCGATCGAGCAGAACCTGGCACTCGACTACGTGATGATCCTGAACGACGGCATGCATGGCTTCACGATCAACGGGAAGGGCTTCCCGGCGACCGAGCCACTGGTGGCGAAGCAGGGGCAGAAAATCCGCATCCGCTACATGAACGAGGGGATGATGATCCATCCCATGCACCTGCACGGCATGCCCCAGCTCGTCATCGACAAGGACGGCTGGCCACAACCGCAGCCCTGGATGTGCGACACGCTGAACATCGCGCCAGGCGAGCGGTGGGACGTGATCGTCGATTGCACCGAGGTAGGGTTGTGGGCCTTCCACTGCCACATCCTCACGCATGCCGAGAGCCAGCACGGCATGTTCGGCATGGTCACCGTGCTCATCGTCGAGGCGTGACCGATGGCCGACGCAGCTCGCCTGCGCACGCTTGCCGCACTCACGATCCGTGCGCAGGACGACGAACGGGCGCGGATAGCCCGCGAGCTGCACGAATCAACGGCGCAGTCGGTGGCTGCCCTCACGTACCAGCTGGCCGCGGCGGCGCGGGACACGACTGATCCCACCCTTGCTGCGCGGCTGCAGCAGATGCGCGAACTGGCGGGCGCTATCCTCGAGGAGCTGCGGTCAATGGCGCATGCGATGTATCCATCCGTCCTTGACGACCTCGGGCTCGAGTCGGCGCTGGAGTGGCTCGTCCGCAAGACCGAGGAGCACACGCAGCTCGACATCCGGCTCGACGCGGTACGTGGCGGCGAGCGCGCGGAGCTGTCGCGCGAGGGCGCCGCGGCGCTGTACCGGGTGGCGCAGGAGTCGATCCGGAACATCGAGCGGCATTCCGGCGCCCAGGTCGTTCGCCTCTCGCTGGTGGAGCGCCCACATTATGTATCCCTGGACGTCGTCGATGACGGCCACGGGTTCGACCTGCACGAAGCAGCGACCCGCCGTCCCGGCATGGGGTTGTTCGCGATGCGCGAGCGCCTCGGGCTCGTGGACGGCGTGCTGGAGATCGACTCGGCGCCGGGCCGCGGCACCCGGATCCATGCGTCCGTGCCCACAGGCGCTGACCACCTTGCTTACCTCCCCCTGGTGAACTGACGATGTCCTCAGACCTGATCCGCGTCATCCTCGTCGACGACCATGCGGTGGTGCGCGCCGGCCTCAAGGCAGTGCTCGGTGCCGCCCGCGACATCGACGTGATCGGTGAAGCGTCCAACGGACGCGAGGCCGTGGCGATGGTCGAACGGCTCAAGCCCGACGTCGTCGTGATGGATCTCTCGATGCCGGAAATGGACGGTCTGGCCGCGACGAAGGCCCTGTCCGCCGCCGAGACGCCAGCGCTGGTGCTGATCCTCACGATGCACGCCGAGGAGGAGTACCTCGTGACGCTGCTCGAGGCGGGGGCCAGCGGGTACCTGCTGAAGAGCGCCGCCGACCGGGAGCTCGTCGACGCAGTGCGCATGGTCGCCCATGGCGACACCTATGTGCAGCCCTCGGCGGCACGGGCCCTTGCGCGCGGCCTGCGACAGAAGGAGACGCAGGCCGACGACCGCGAGCGCTACGCGCGGCTCACGGAGCGCGAGCGGGATGTGCTGCGCCTCGTGGCGAGCGGCTTCAGCGCGCCCGAGATCGGCGAGAAGCTGTTCATCAGCCCGAAGACGGTGGACACCTACAAGCAGCGCATCGGTGAAAAGCTTGGCTTCTCGCACCGGTCGGAGTATGTGCAGTTCGCGCTCAAGATCGGCGTCCTCAAGGAGTGACAGATGCGATCCGTCGTGCTTGCCCTGGTGCTCGGATCGGCCCTCGCGGGGCGGTCGGGAGCGCAGGCGCTGCCATTTACCCCCGGTGAGCGGCTTACCTATAGCG
>JACDHQ010000670.1 GCA_013820975.1 Gemmatimonadaceae bacterium | reverse complement strand
CACCAGGCAGTGCTCGATGCCGGCGTGCGCATCTCGGGCCCCACGGTGCACTTCGTGGATGAAGTCTTCGACCACGGCGCGGTCATCGCCCAGTGGCCGGTGCCGGTGCACCCGGCCGACACCGCCGAGTCGCTCGCCGCGCGCGTCCTGCGTGCCGAGCACGCGCTGTATCCGCGCGTCGTGCACGCGGTCGCCGCGGGGATGATCACGCTCGGCGGCCAGGGGCGCGTGCAGTGGGCGGGTTCCTCAATTGGTTCGGACCTCGACTTCGCCCTCGTGCCAGCCGCGGCGTCCCGTGCCTCGGCCCTCGCACCGTCTGCAGAACCGGCCACTCCACCTGCTGCGACCATGCAATCGCTCTACCCCAACCTCTGACCGATGCCACGCGCACTGCTATCCGTTTCCGACAAGTCGGGCCTCATCGACTTCGCCACGCGACTTGCTGCGCTCGGGTGGGAGCTCGTGTCCACCGGCGGCACCGCGCGCGCGCTCCGCGACGCGGGGCTGGCGACGATCGAGGTCAGTGAGGTGACCGGCTTTCCCGAGATGATGGACGGACGCGTGAAGACGCTCCATCCGCTCGTGCACGGCGGCCTGCTCGCGCGGCGCGACGATCCGGAGCACATGCGCGCAGCGGCGGAGCATGGCATCACGCCGATCGACATGGTCGTGGTCAACCTCTACCCGTTCCGCGAGACGGTCGCGCGCCCCGATGTGCAGCGGGCCGACGTGATCGAGCAGATCGACATCGGCGGGCCGAGCATGCTCCGGTCGGCGGCGAAGAACTTCGATGCCGTGACCGTCGTCGTGGACCCGGCCGACTACGCCGGCGTGATCGCGGCACTCGAGGGCGACGAGGATGCCGCGCCGCTCCGCCGGCGGCTGGCCGCGAAGGTCTATGCGCACACCGCGGCGTACGATGCCGCCATTGCCACATGGTTCGAGTCCACGGCGCCGGACCGAAAGGGTGACGCGCTGCCGCCCCGCCTCACGATCGCGCTGGAACGCGCGCAGACGCTCCGCTACGGCGAGAATCCCGACCAGCCGGCGGCGTTCTACGTCGAGCAGCCGGGACGCGGGCTGGCCGGGCTGACCCAGCGCGGCGGAAAGGAGCTGTCGTTCAACAACCTGCTCGACCTCGAAGGCGCGCTGCTCGCCGTGGAGCCGTTCGCGTCGCAGCCGGCGTGCGCCATCATCAAGCACACGACGCCCTGCGGCCTCGGCGTGGGCGCGACGCCGCTCGAGGCGTACCAGAAGGCGCTCGCGTGCGATCCGGTGTCTGCGTTCGGCAGCGTCATCGCCTTCACGACGGCGGTGGACGAGGCGGCCGCCGAGGCGGTGTCGAGCCTCTTCGTCGAATGCGTCGTCGCGCCTGAGTTTTCGGACGAGGCGGTGGAGATCCTTGGCCGCAAGAAGAACCTGCGCGTGCTCGAGGGGCGGGCGGTGTGGGCCGACGACGCCCTCGACCTGAAGCGGGTTCGCGGCGGGGTGCTGGCGCAGCGCCGGCCGGGCCCGGTTGGCGAGGATGTGAGCTGGCAGGTGGTGACGACGCGGTCGCCATCGGCGCAGGAGCACGATGACCTGCTGTTCGCGTGGCGTGCCGTCGCGAGCGTGAAGTCGAATGCGATCGTGCTGGCGCGGGACGGCATGACGATCGGGATCGGGGCGGGCCAGATGTCGCGGGTCGATGCCTCCTTCCTCGCCACGCACAAGGCGAAGCTGCAGGGGCACGACACCGCGGGGTCGGTCCTTGGCTCCGATGCCTTCTTCCCGTTCCGCGACGGGGTGGATCATGCCGCCGAGGCGGGGGTCACGGCGATCGTGCAGCCGGGCGGGTCGGTGCGCGATGCGGAGGTGATCGCGGCGGCTGATGAGCGCGGTATTGCGATGGTGTTCACGGGGCGTCGGCTCTTTCGTCACTAGTCGTTGGCTGCGTTCTCGGGAACTTCGGGAACTACGGGCGGGCGAGGGTCGCTCCCCTTCGGGGGCTAGCCGGCTTACACGCGTCGAGCCGATCGCGGCTTTGCCGCTCAGTCTCGTCGCTACGCGGCG
>JACDHQ010000669.1 GCA_013820975.1 Gemmatimonadaceae bacterium | reverse complement strand
CCGTGTGCTCGCGTCGCAGGCGACGGACCTGCTCGTGCTGGCATCGGTGGTCGATGCATCGAGCGAGGCAATCGTCGCCGAAGATCTGCAAGGCCGCGTACTGACATGGAACCCGGGCGCCGAGCAGCTGTTCGGCTACAGCGCCCGCGAGATCCGGCGGCAGTCGTCGATCGTGCTGGCACCACCCGAGCAGTCGGCAGCGGTCAGCCGGGTGTTCGAGCGCGCGGCCCACGGTGAGCGGAGCGACCAGTATGGCGTCGAGCGCGTGCGCAAGGATGGCACGCGGGTCGTCATCTCGCTGACCAGCGCGCCGGTATTCGACAGCTCGGGACGCGTGGTGCGAGTGGCCTCGATCGCCCGCGACGTGACCGCGAAGGTTGCCGCGGAGGCGGAGCTTGCCGCCGCCCGTGATTCTGCGGAAGCGGCCAATCGTGCGAAGAGCGACTTTTTGGCGAACATGAGCCACGAAATCCGCACGCCGATGAATGGCGTACTCGGCATGCTGGAGCTCGCACTCGACTCCGACCTCACCGCCGAGCAGCGTGACCTGCTCGAAACCGCCACCGGATCGGCCGAAGCACTGCTGGACATCATCAACGACATCCTCGACTTCTCCAAGATCGAGGCCGGTCACCTGGAGCTCGACCCGCAGCCGTTTCTGCTCAGTGAACAGGTCGCCGAGGCGGTGGGTCCGCTGGCGGTGCGCGCGCAGGCGAAGGGCCTCGAATTGCTGGTCGACATCGCGCCCGACGTGACCGAGCACCTCATCGGGGATTTCGGCCGCATCCGGCAGGTGCTGCTCAACCTTCTCGGCAACGCGGTGAAGTTCACGGCGTCGGGCGAGGTGGTGGTACGCGTCACCGAGGCCGACATTTCGCCGACCGAGCGGATGCTGCGCATCGCCGTGCAGGACTCCGGCATCGGCGTGCCACCGGAAAAGCAGACGCTGATCTTCGAGAGCTTTCAACAGGCCGATTCGTCAACGACGCGGCAATACGGCGGCACCGGGCTCGGGCTGGCGATCGCCTCCCGGCTTGCCCGGCTGCTTGGCGGCACTATCGGGGTCGAGAGCGCTGTGGAGCGCGGCAGCACGTTCTTCTTCACCGCTCGCGTGGCGATGAATCCGCTCGCCGACGATGCTCCATCGGTCGCAGACGCAAGCGAGCTGGCGCACCGCACGATGGTCGTCGTGGACGACAACGCAACGAACCGCCGCATTCTCGATGGGCTGCTTCGCGCCTGGGGCGTTACCCCATTCCTCGCCGAAAGCGCCGCCGAGGCGCTCGCCATCATTACCGGTGCGCGCGAGCGTGGCGAGACGATCGACCTGGTGCTGAGCGACGTCGACATGCCGGGTGTGAACGGCTTCGAGCTGGTCGAGACGCTGCGGGAGCAGCATGGCCCCGGCGCAACACCGATCATGATGCTCAGCTCCTCGCGCCACACCGAGGAGGTGGCGCGTTGCCGCGAGCTCGGCGTGCTGGGCTACCTCACCAAGCCCATTCGGCGCGCGCAGCTGCAGCATGCGATTCTCATCGCGCTCGGACGTCGGGCGGCGGTCACGAGCGGCAGGCGAGCCGCATCGGCCGCGCCGGCGGCTGCGCGCCAGCTGAACGTGCTGGTTGCCGAGGACAATCCCGTGAACCAGAAGCTCGTGACGGCGCTGCTGGAGCGTGCGGGGCACGTCGTGAAAGTCGTCGGCGACGGCGCGCAGGCCGTGAGCGCCATCGGGAATGCGCAGTTCGACATCGTGCTGATGGACGTGCAGATGCCGGAGATGAGCGGTCTCGAGGCAACCCGGCGCGTGCGAGAGCACGAACAGGAAACCGGCAGGCACGTTCCGATCATCGCGCTCACCGCGCGAGCGATGCAGGGCGATCGCGAGATCTGCCTTGCGGCCGGCATGGACGATTATCTGAGCAAGCCGGTGAGGGGGGATGCGCTCTTTGCCGCGATCGAGAACGCGTGCAACCTGCTGCCACGGTCGACCGGCCCACAGCGTACGGTCGGTGCAAGCGACGACGTGCTCGACGAGGAATCGTTATGGAGCACCG
>JACDHQ010000114.1 GCA_013820975.1 Gemmatimonadaceae bacterium | reverse complement strand
GGCTCACCCAGCGCACGAGGTTCAGCTTCGACCCGGCCTTGTCGTTGGTGCCCGACCCGCGCGCGCCGCCGAACGGCTGCTGGCCGACGACTGCTCCGGTGGGCTTGTCATTGATGTAGAAGTTGCCGGCGGCATTGCGCAGCGTCATCATCGCCGTCCGCACCGCACGCCGGTCATTGGCGAACACCGCACCGGTGAGCGCGTACGGGCTCGTCGAGTCCACCGTCTGCAACGTCTCCTCCCACTTCGAATCGTCGTACACGTACGCCGTGACGACGGGACCGAAGATCTCCTCGCACATCGTGCGGTAGCCGGGGTCCTCGGTGCGCAGCAGCGTCGGCTCGACGAAGTACCCGTCCTTCTTGTTGGTCTTGCCGCCGGTGACGATCTCGGCGTGGGTGCGGGCGTGCTCGATGTACCCGGTGATCTTGTCGAAGGCACGCTCGTCGATCACCGCACCCATGAAGTTGCGGAAGTCACGCGTGTCACCCATCCGGATGTCCACGGTCATCGCGACGACGCGGTCGCGCACGTCCTTCCAGAGCGACTTCGGCACGTAGATTCGGCTGGCCGCCGAGCACTTCTGCCCCTGGTACTCGAAGCCGCCGCGGACGATCGCCACCGCCAGCGCCTCCACGTCCGCCGACGGATGGGCGACGATGAAGTCCTTGCCCCCCGTCTCGCCGACGATGCGCGGATACGACCGGTAGTTCGACATGTTGGCCCCAATCGTCTTCCACATGTTGTTGAAGACGCCGGTGCTGCCCGTGAAGTGCACGCCGGCGAGCGCTGGGTCACCGAGGCAGGTGTCCGAGATCTCGCCCGGGTTGCCGGGCACGAGGTTGATCACGCCCGGCGGGAGCCCGCTCTCCTCGAGCAGCTTCATGATGTAGTACGCCGTGAGCATCGCGCTCGATGCCGGCTTCCACACGATCGTGTTGCCCATGAGCGCCGGCGCGGTGGGCAGGTTGCCGGCGATCGCGGTGAAGTTGAAGGGCGTCACGGCGTAGACGAAGCCCTCGAGCGCGCGGTAGTCGAGCTGGTTCCACATCGTGTGGTTCGACTGCGGCTGCTCCGCGTACAGCTCCTGGGCGAAGTGCACATTGAACCGCCAGAAGTCGATCAGTTCACATGCCGAGTCGATCTCGGCCTGGTACGCGGTCTTCGACTGGTTCAGCATCGTCGAGGCGTTCACCGTCGCGCGCCACGTGGTGGCCAGCAGCTCCGACGCCTTGAGGAACACCGCCGCCCGATCTTCCCACGCCCAGTTGGACCAGTCGTGCTGCGCGTCGCGAGCGGCCGCGATGGCCTGCTTCACCTGATTCGTCGTCGCCTTGTGCCAGTCGGCGAGAACGTGGCTGTGGTCGTGCGGCATCACGGCGGTCCCGGTGTCGCCGGTTCGTATCTCGCGACCGCCAATGATGATCGGGATGTCCACCCGTTCCTTCGCCATTGCGTCGAGCCGCGCCTTGAGCTCAGCGCGCTCGGGTGATCCCGGCGCGTAGCTGCGGACAGGCTCGTTGACGGGCACGGGGACGCGGCGGTTGCCGCTGAATCCGGCCAGCGGGGCAGCGGCAGCGGCCGGGCGGCCGGCGGCCGGCTGGCCCTGGGCGGTAGCAGGAGGTGTCGAGGACATATGCACTGGCAAGAAGGCGGTGAATGTCGCGCGCGGTCGTCGGACCGGCAGCCGGAAGTTAGCGGCACGGCTGCAGCGGGACCCGCGCCTGCACGCGCCCGCCGGCAAGGTGCATGGCAACCGTGGGGGCATCACTGCTTACCTCGAATGGGGAAGGCGGCTATTCTGGGAGAGATCACATACCAACCTCGAGGCACAACGAAACGTGGGTCCACGACCGGCAAGCGGCACACGGCAATCCATGTCAGCGTCGCAGGGCCGCCCGGCTCCGCCGGAGGCGACGCGCGTGCTGATCGCCGAGGACGACGCCGAGCGGCGCAAGCGGCTGTGCGAGACCCTGCGATCGGCCGGCTACGCCGTCACCGAGGCCGTCTCGGGCGAGGCGGCAATCACCGCCTATACGGCCGACCCCGTACCCGTGGTGCTGCTGAACACGGAGTTGGCGGGGCTCGGCGGCGTGGAGGTTTGCCGGCGCATCAGGTCGCTCGATACGGCGCTCGCCAGCTACGTGCTCGTATATTCGCGCCACGACGTGCTTCCCCCGGTGCTCGCTGCGCTCGATGCCGGGGCCGACGACTACGTGCTGCACCCGGACAACCCGGTCATCCTCCGGACGCGGCTGACGATCGCGGCCCGCCGCCTGGCGCGGGAGGATGTCCGCCGCGTCGCCGAGGCCGAGGCCTCCAGTGGCCGGTATCTCGCCGGCGTCGGCGAGATGGCAATCGCACTGCAGCACGAGATCAACAATCCCCTCGCGGCGATCCTGGCGCACGCCGAGCTCATGGCGATGGACGCCGAGGATGCCAGGCAGCCCAACGAGTCGCTCGGGACGATCCTCGAGCAGGCACGCCGCATCGCGGACATCGTCAGGAAGCTGAGCAGCCTGCGCAATCCCACGTCGGTGGAGTACGTGCCTGGCAAGCGCATGGTGCACCTCCACGATGAGGGATGAGGACGATCACCTGATGCATCTCTTCGGCGCACATACGGTCGATGTCGGTGGCATCCACATGGCGGTTCGCCGGGCCGCCAACAGCGGCATGCGGGCGCTGCAGGTGTTCACGGCGATCCCGAAGTTCTACAACGAGCGTGTGGCGGTGCGTCCGGAGCGAGTGGAGCGGTTCACGGCCGCCCTCGGGGACTCGAAAATCGAGCCGCGCCACGTCGTGTCACATGCGGCGTACGTGCTCAACGTCGCCACCCCCGACGAAACGAAATGGGCGCGCGCGCGCGACGGCCTCGCCCAGGAGCTCGCCCGCGCGTCGCAGCTCGGCATCGGCGCGGTGTGCTTTCATCCCGGCGCCGCCACCGACGGCAACCGGGACGCCGCGGCGGAGCGGATCGCGACGGCCATCGTCCACGCGCTCGAAACGGTGAAGTCGGCCACCCTGCTCCTGGTGGAGAATACCGCGGGCGCCGGCAACACGATGGGGCGGACGCCCGCCGAGATCGGCGCCATCCTGTCGCGCGTGCCAAAGCGGCTGCGCGACCGCACCGGGTACGGCCTGGACACCTGCCACCTCTTTGCGAGCGGGTACGACCTGCGCGAGTCGCATGATGCGGTCACCGGCATCCTCGACGCCTTCGACGAGGCGGCGGGAAGTCCCCCGGGCTTCTTCCACCTCAACGACAGTGAAGGGACGCTCGGCTCCAATCGCGACCGGCACATGCTCATCGGCGACGGCGCGATTGGCGCAGCGCCGTTCGGGTGGCTGCTGCATGACCACCGGACGCGTGACGTGCCGCTCATCTTCGAGACGCCGCAGCTCAACATGGAGCCGGCGGACGACGACGACACGCCCGATCCCTACAACCTGCAGATGATGGTGCTCGCGGCAGAGCTGGCGGGCGGGACGTAGCGCTCCGGGATGCGGGATGCGGGATGCGACCGATCACGCTCACCGCCAACTGCCCGCCGCCAACGGTGGACGAACTGCCCGGCTTGCATTTAGTTACTTAGCTATATAGCTTAGTATCCATGCAATCGGCCTTCCGTGCGCTCGCGGACCCCACCCGGCGGGACATCGTCGAGCTGCTCCGCGGCGGCCCGCTGACCTCCGGTGAGATCGCCCAGCACTTCCCCTCCGCCTGGGCGACCATCTCGCGGCACCTCGGTGTGCTCAAGGAGTCGGGGTTGATCCTCGCCGAGCGCCACGGCCAGCAGATCGTGTACGAGCTGAACACCACGGTCCTCGAAGACGTCGTCCACCACCTGATGGGCTGGATCAAGCCGGGAGGCACGCCATGATGCACCGGATCCTGCAGCCGCTTCTCGTCGTCGCAGCCGCTGCGCTGTCACTCTTCGCCTGGGCGCGAGTCCCCGAGCGGGCTCCCGTGCACTGGAACCTCGCCGGAGCAGTGGACCGCTACGGCGCGCGTGCCGAAGTGCTGCTGCTCATGCCCGCGATGATGATCGTCATCTGGGCCCTGCTGCGGTTCCTCCCACGGATCGATCCGCGTCGCGAGAGCTATGCGAAGATGGAGGGGACGTACGAGCTCGTGATCACGCTCATGCTTGGGGTCCTCCTCGCGCTGCACGGCGCGGTGATCGCGGCGGCGCTCGGCCGCCAGGTCCCGATGGGCCGGATCGCCCCGGCGCTCCTGGGCGCCACCTTCCTCGTCCTCGGCAACGTGTTGCCGCGCGCGAGGCCGAACTGGTGGTTCGGCATTCGCACCCCGTGGACGCTGTCGAACGACCGCGTGTGGACGCGGACGCATCGCGTGGCCGGCTACGCGTTCATCATCGCGGGGCTGGGGCTCATCATCGCTGCGTTCAGCGGCGGCGTGGCGGTGAAGGGAGCGCTCCTGGCCGGCGGCCTTGTCGCGGCGCTGGTCCCCGCGGCCTACTCGTACATCGCCTGGCGGCAGGAGACATCGGCATGAAACCACGATCGACCAGCCTCGCATGCGCGACGGGCGTGATGTGCGCCGCGCTTGCATCATCGCCCGCGATGGCGCAGCGGGTGACGAAGGAGCCTGCCGTCGCGCGGCCCGACACGGCGTGGTTTGCTGTCCTCGCGGGAGTGGACACGCTCGCCTTCGAGACGGTGATCCGCCACGCCGCGCGCGTGGAGGGCGACCTGCGCCTCATCAGGCCGCAGGGCGCCGCCATCCAGTACGTCCTGTTCACCCGCCCCGACGGCACTGCCGATTCACTGCACACCGTGCAGCTCACCGGGCAGGCGGCGACACGCGGCGACATCACCTTTACCGGCGACTCTGCCGTGCTCGTGATGCACGCGCCCGGCCTCGCCTCGCCGCGCATCGACCGTATCGCGACCGGCCCCGGGGCGCTGCCGTTCATCAACCTGTCGGCAGGCATCCTCGACCAGGTCTTCCGTCGGGCGCGCGTCGTCGGCAGCGAGGGCGTGACCATTCCGCTCGTTGCCGGGCCTCAGGTGCTGCCTGGCGCCGTCCGGCTCATCGGCAGCGATAGCGCGGTGCTCGACCTCAACGTGCCGCTCCGCGCGGCAATCGGCCGCGACGGAGCCTTTCAGGGCGCGGTCGTCCCCTCGCAGAACGTGCGGTTCGTCCGGCTTGCTGCGCGTCCTGCCCAGCGCGCCTCGATGGCTGCCAACGCCGGAGAGCACTACGCCGCGCCTCCAGGTGCGCCGTATGCCGCGCGCAATGTCGCGGTCCGCACTCCGGGCGGATTCACGCTCGCGGGGACGCTGACGCTTCCGTCCTGGGCATCGGCCGCGCGCCCGGCCCCCGTCGTCGTCACCATCAGCGGGAGTGGCCCGCAGAACCGCGACTCCGAGCTCGTCGGCATCACCGGGTACGCAATCTTTCGTCAGCTCGCCGACACCCTGGGGCGGGCAGGGGTGGGGGTGCTCCGCCTCGACGACCGCGGCGTCGGGGAGTCGGGGGGCGCCGCCACGCAGCCCACCTCTGCAGACTTCGCATCGGACATCCGCGCAGCGGTCGACTGGCTCGCCACCCAGGCCGTCGTGGATGCGTCGCGGATCGGACTGCTAGGTCACAGTGAGGGGGGCATCATCGCACCGATGGTGGCGGGCGACGACGCGCGCATCCGCGCCGTGGCGCTCCTCGCCACGCAGTCCCGCCCCGGCCACGAGCTCTCGGCGCACCAGCGGCGCATCATGATCGCGCAGGACTCGATGCTCCCCGCCCACGGCCGCGACTCGCTCTTCGCGGTGGCGCAGGCGCATTCCGACTCGCTCGTCCGCAGCGGGGCCGCGGACCCCTGGACGCGCTACTGGTGGAGCTATGACCCGGCGCCGGCATTGCGTCGCGTGCAGGTGCCCGTGCTTGTCGTGCACGGCGAGACCGACATGCAGGTGCCCGTCGCACAGGCGCGCGAAACCGCGGCGCTGCTTCGGGAGAGCGGCAACGGTGACGTGACCGTCCGCACCTTTCCAGCGGTGAACCACCTCCTGCTCGACGATCCGGTGGGGCACTGGGGTGGGTACCAGGCGCTTCCCTCGAAGGCCGTTTCGCCCGTGGTCATGGGCACGATTGCCGACTGGTTCGCCACCCGCCTGGCCACCTCGACCGGGCGCTGACGATGCCCCGCGTGATGCCGGCCTGTCGCGCCGTGCGGTTCTCATAGGGGAAATCGCCGATGTGCCCTATTGCGCAGTTCCTTGATTCGCATAGGTTGTGGCGCGACGGATCGCGAGTTTCCTCCGCGAGTGTTCCTCCGTTCCCACCCTAGGAGATTCCCGAATGGCTGCGAAAAAGGCTGCAAAGAAGGGCGCCGCAAAGAAGGGCGCGGCGAAGAAGGGCGCGGCGAAGAAGTCGCCGGCGAAGAAGGCCTCCGCCAAGAAGGCCGTGAAGAAGGCGCCGGCCAGGAAGGCCGCGAAGAAGGCGCCGGCCAAGAAGGCCGCGAAGCGCACGCCGAACGCCGCGTTCATGAAGGCGATGCAGCCGAGCGAGGCGCTCGGCGCCGTGGTCGGCAGCAAGCCGATCCCGCGTACCGAAGTCACCAAGAAGATCTGGGAGTACATCCGCAAGAACAACCTGCAGGATGCCAAGAACCGTCGGCAGATCAACGCCGACGAGAAGCTCCGCCCGGTCTTCGGCGGCAAGAAGAGCGTCTCGATGTTCGAGATGACGAAGCTCGTCAACAACCACCTCAAGAACACCTGAGGCGGCGGCCGGCAGGGGGCGACCCCTCCTGCCACCGCGTCGCGAGGGGCGCATTC
>JACDHQ010000113.1 GCA_013820975.1 Gemmatimonadaceae bacterium | reverse complement strand
GCGCTGCAGGCCGGCACGTCCCACGACCTCGGGCAGAATTTCGCGAAGGCATTCGACCTCACCTTCCAGTCCGAGGAAGGAACGATCGAGCATGCCTGGAACACCAGCTGGGGGGTGTCCACGCGGATGATCGGCGCCCTGGTGATGACCCATGGCGACGACACGGGCATCCGGGTCCCGCCGCTGCTGGCCCCCGTCGAAGTGGTCGTGGTGCCGATCTACCGCAAGGACGACGAGCGTGACCGCGTGCTCGAGGCGGCACACGCTCTCGTGGCCCGCCTCCGCGACTGGGAGCAGCGCGAGCCCGGGCGCCTCCGCGTCCACCTCGACGCGCGCGAGGGAATCAAGCCGGGCGCGAAGTACTATCACTGGGAGATGCGCGGGATCCCGCTGCGGCTCGAGCTCGGGCCAAAGGACATCGAGAAGAACCAGTGCGTCCTCGTGCGCCGCGACACCCGCGAGAAGCGGCCCGCCTCGCTCGACACGGTCGGCGAGGACGTGGCCGACCTCCTGTCGGCGATGCAGAAGGACATGCTCATCGCCGCGCGCGAGCGCATGGACCGGAACACGATCCGCGAGCGGGTCGACTACGCGCACTTCAGGGAAGTCATGGACGGTGACGGGGCGTTCGTCTTCGCCGGCTGGTGCGGCTCGACGGCGTGCGAGCAGCGCATCAAGGAAGAGACGAAGGCAACGATCCGGTGCCTGCCGGACGAGGAGTTTCGCTCGGCCGAGCCGCCGACGCACTGCCTGCTGTGTGGTGAGCCGGCAACCGAGGAGGCGCTGTGGGCACGGGCCTACTAGTGCCGGGATTCGCCCGCGTCGGCGACACACTGCACTGCGAGGACGTCGCCCTCGAGGCGATCGCCGATGCCGTCGGCACCCCGGCGTACGTCTACAGCGCCGGCACCATCCGGGACCGGTACACGCGCCTCACCGGCGCGCTCGCGCACGTTCCCCACCGGGTGCACTACAGCCTCAAGGCGAACAGCAGCAGGGGAGTGCTCGACCTGCTGCGCTCCCACGGCAGCGGGGCTGACGTGGTCTCGGGAGGCGAGTTGTTCCGCGCGTTGCGCGCAGGGTTCCGCCCCGAGGAGATCATTTTCGGCGGGGTGGGCAAGACGCGCGGGGAGCTGCACGACGCGGTGGCCGCTGGCGTGCTGCTGATCAACGTGGAGTCGGAAGGCGAGCTGCGCCTGCTGCACGACGTCGCGGCCGACGCGGGACGCGTTGCGCCGGTGGCCATCCGGGTGAACCCCGAGATCACCGTCGAGGCCGCGCATGCGTACATCAAGACCGGCGAGAAGGGCAACAAGTTCGGCGTGCCGCATGACGAAGTGCTCGAGCTGGCGCGCCTCGCGCACGCGTGGCCCCACGTGACGCTGCTCGGCCTCGACATGCACGTCGGCTCCCAGCTGTCGTTCCTGGAGCCGTACGAGCGGGGGACGGAGCGCCTGCTCGCCCTCTGCGAGCAGCTGCGTGCCGAGGGGGTCGACACGCTGCGATACCTCGATGTCGGGGGCGGGCTCGCCGTGCGCTACGACGCCGAGACGCCGCCCGACCTCACGCGCTTCGCGGAGATCATGACCGGCGTCGCCGCCGCGTCCGGGCTGCAGCTCATCCTCGAGCCCGGGCGGTTCCTCGTCGGCGATGCAGCCGTGCTGCTCACCCGGGTGCTCTACCGCAAGCGGAGCGGCGGCAAGGAGTACGTCATCACCGACGCCGGAATGACGGAGCTGCTGCGCCCATCGCACTACAATGCCTATCATCGCATCGAGGCCGTCGGGCCGACCAGTGCGCGGGTCGTCGCCGACGTCGTCGGCCCGGTGTGCGAGAGCGGGGACTTCCTCGCGCTGGACCGCGATGTTGCGGATGTGCAGCCCGGCGAGCTGCTCGCCGTGCACGGCGCGGGGGCGTACGGCTACGCGATGGCCATGAACTACAATTCACGGTGCCGCCCGGCAGAGGTGATGGTCGATGGGTGCCGCCAGGCCGTGATCACACGGCGCGAGACGTATGAGGACCTCGTGCGGGCAGAGGTCGTCGTGCCGAACTGGGAGACGACATGAAGATCGGAGTGCTGGCCGACACGCACGACCGACTGCCGGCGGTGCGGGAACTGCTCCGGCAGATGGCCGCGCAGGGCATCGGCATGGTGCTGCACTGCGGCGACTATTGCGCGCCCTTCGCCCTGCAGCCCTTCATCGACACGCAGATGACGCTCGCCGGCGTGTTCGGCCGCAATGACGGCGACCGGGAAGGGCTGATCGCGATGGCCCAGCGCGCGATGGGTGCGGAACTGTTCGAGGGCCCGCACAGCCTCGACATCGCAGGCGAGCGAATCCTCGTCGTGAACGACATCGCGGACGTCCAGGCCCGCTCCATCGATGCCCACTCGATCGTCGTCCACGGCTGCACGCACCGGCAGGAGATGAAGCACCGCGGCGATACGCTGCTCGTCAACCCCGGCGAAGGGTGTGGCTGGGTGTACGGGACCCCCGGCGCTGCGGTGATCGACCTCGCGACGAAGCAGGTGGAGTTCCTGACCCTGTCGGGGCCGGAGTGGGCCTTCTAGATGATCAGTCGCATCCTGATCATCGACTACGGATCGCAGTTCACGCAGCTCATCGCACGTCGCGTCCGGGAAGCCCGGGTCTACTCGGAGATCCACCCGCCGTCGCGGACCGCCGACTGGATCCGCGACTGGGCGCCGACGGGGATCATCCTCAGCGGTGGACCGAACTCGGTCTATGCTGCCGATGCGCCACGGCTCGACCCCGAGGTGCTCGACATCGCGCCGGTGCTTGCGATCTGCTACGGCATGCAACTCGTCGCACACATGGCGGGGGGCGTCGTGCAGCGAGGTGCCCGCGAGTACGGACGCGCGGCGGTCCGCGTCATCGACCCTGGAGCCCTGTTCGCCGGGTTCGACGCGGGCGAGTCGTTCGAAGTGTGGGCAAGCCACGGCGATCACGTCGATGCCCCCCCCGAGGGGTTCGTCGTCACCGCGACGAGCGCCGGCAATCCCGTCACCGCGATGCGGCACGAATCGCGTCCAATCCACTGCGTGCAGTTTCATCCCGAAGTCGCGCATACCCCCCGTGGCTCCGAGATCGTCGCGAACTTCCTGTTCGAGATCTGCCACGCGAAGCCGACGTGGACGCCGGGCGCGTTCATCGAGGATGAGATCCGCAGGATTCGCCAGCTGGTGGGCGGCCAGAAGGTGATCTGCGGGCTGTCCGGCGGCGTCGATTCCTCGGTGGCCGCGGCCCTCGTGCATCGGGCGATCGGCGACCAGCTCACCTGCGTGTTCGTGGATACGGGGCTGATGCGACTCCACGAGCGCGAACAGGTGGAGCGCATGTTCCGGTCGAGCATGGGCATGCACCTGGTCTCGGTCGATGCGACGGCTCGGTTCCTTGGCGCCCTCGCTGGCGTCGAGGACCCCGAGCAGAAGCGCAAGATCATCGGGCACACCTTCATCGACGTGTTCGAGGATGCAACCGCCGAGCATGCCGTGGGCGCCGCGTTCCTCGTGCAGGGGACGCTCTATCCCGACGTCATCGAGTCGGCAGCGCCCTCGGGAGGGCCGTCCGTGACGATCAAGACGCACCACAACGTCGGCGGGTTGAAGCCCGACATGACCTTCGCGCTGATCGAGCCGCTGCGCGAGCTGTTCAAGGACGAAGTGCGCCATGTCGGGCGCGAGCTCGGCCTGCCGGAAGAGATGGTCGGCCGGCATCCCTTTCCCGGTCCCGGTCTCGCGATCCGCATCCTCAGCGACGTGGACGAGACGAAGCTCGGCGTCCTCCGCAAGGCGGACGCGATCTACCTCGAGGAGATCCGTCGCGCCGGGCTGTACGACGACATCTGGCAGGCCTTCGCGGTCCTGCTTCCCGTTCGCAGCGTGGGGGTGATGGGCGATGAGCGGACGTACGACCATGTGCTCGGCCTCCGGGCCGTGACGAGCACGGATGGCATGACGGCCGACTGGTTTCCCTTTCCCCACGACGTGCTGGCGCACATCTCCAACCGGATCATCCGCGAGGTGGATGGGGTGAACCGGGTCGTGTATGACGTGAGCTCGAAGCCGCCGGCGACGATTGAATGGGAATAAACAGCTATCGGCTATCAGCGATCAGCTATCAGCTTGAACGGAAGGCGCCCGCTCCGCGCGGGCGCTTTTGTTGTCTGGGCGGCGAGGCGGTATTGTTTACACGTCGCCGCGCCGGTCGTAACTTCGCCGCATGTCGGTCCCGACGACTCCCCCGTCCCCCGTGCTCGTCGAACCGCCCGGCCTCCCCGAGGTAGCCGGTGAGGCGGAGACGGACACCACGGCGCCCTGCCGCAACTGCGGCACCGCGCTCACTGGCGAGTACTGCGCCCGCTGCGGCCAGCGCGATGCTCCCGTCGACCTGACGCTCGGCGAGCTTGCCTACGACGCATGGGAATCGATCACCAACGTTGACGGCAAGGTCGTGTCGTCACTTCGCACGCTGCTGCTGCGTCCCGGGGCGCTGACGGTCGAGTACATCGCGGGGCGGCGGGCCCGCTACCTCACGCCGGTGAGGATCTACCTGCTCTGCAGCATCGTGTTCTTCATCGTCACGGCGATCGACCTCGAGCCATGGCGGGCGCGGAACCGGACGCCGGAGCAGGTGGCGCGCATCGCGGCGACCGACTCGGTGGCACGCGCGCGGATTGCGGCGGGTGAGACGCGTACCGTGCTCGGGAACGGCGACTCCGCCTTCGAACGCCGGCTGGAGCGGGGCGCTCTCCGACTGACCGCGGACGGGGACGGATGGAAGTCGATCGTGTCGCGCAACGTCCCCAATGCGATGTTCGTGTTCATGCCGCTCTACGCCGCACTGCTGCAGCTGCTCTATCGTTCGCGGCGGATGCGCTTTCCGTTGCACCTCGTGTTTGCCCTTCATGCGCATGCCTTCTTCTTCGCCGTGACGGCCGGGGCGGAGGCGATCGAGGCGGTCGTCACGATCGCTGGCGCGCCGCGCGCGATCGAGGGGACAGCCGATGTCCTCGTGCTCGCCTGGCTCGCTGTGTACTTCGTCATTGCGCTGCGCCGGGTCTACGGGGGCCGCTGGCGTGGAGCGGTTGCGCGGTCACTCGTGCTCGCGAACGCCTACCCAATGATCATCATCGGCGTCATGTCCGTCGGGATCGCCGCCTACCTCTGGGTCCTCGGCGCGTGAAACTGATGGACTTCGGTGCCGGACCGCTGCGGCGACTCTTCTTCCTGCAGCGTGCGTCTGGCAGGTGGAACTCAATACAAAGCGCCCGGCAACGCCGGGCGCATTCCGAACAAGCTGATAGCTGATAGCTGATAGCCGATAGCTGAATTACACCCGCTTCTCCTCGAGGAGCGCAAGGAACTCGCGTGACTGCGTGATCGTGAGCAGCCGTCCCGGCACGTCGGGCTCCTTGCTGAACTGGGCGATCTTGCCGAGCACCGGCAGGTACTGGTTGGACACCTCGAGGGGCGGCGCGACGATGAGGAAGAAGAAGTTGACCGGCTTCTCGTCGATCGCCTTGAAGTCCACCCCGTCCTTCTTGCGCCCGAAGGCAACCCGCAGCTTGTTCACGACGAGCGAACGGCAGTGGGGGATGGCGATACCGCGACCGATCCCGGTCGACCCGAGGTTCTCGCGCCGCTTGAGCATCTTGAACAGCATGCCTTCGGACTTCTCGTCGAGGCCGAGCAGGCCGATCAGTTCCTTGAGGATGTCGTCCTTGGTCGTCCCCTGGAGGTCGAGCTTGACCGCATCTTCGCTGAAGAACTCGCGCAGTTCCATCGATGATCCTCGCCGGGTTGCCGGCTTCACGGGCTGTCATTCGTCGAACGAGCGAAGTTACCCCGACGGGCCTCGGGAGGGAAGTGCCGTCAACTCCTGACGTTGCAGCGACTTCCGCGTCCGGCTAGCTTTCAGGGTTCCCATGCGCTTCCCCTTCGACGTCGCCGCTTCGACTCCGCTGTACCTGGCCCCGATGGCCGGCGTCTCGGAGTCCCCGTTCCGCCGCCTGTGCCGGGCACATGGGGCGGACGTCGTCGTGACCGAGTTCCTCTCGGCCGAGGGAATCCGGCGCGAGAATCCCGCCACGGTGTCGAAGCTGCGGTTCGGCGCCGACGAGCGTCCGATCGGCGTCCAGATCTTCGGATCGGACCCGGATGCCATGGGGGACGCCGCGCGCCTCGTCGCCGACGTGTTCCAGCCCGAGTTCATCGACATCAACTTCGGCTGCCCGGTAAAGAAGGTCGTCCGCCGGAACGGCGGGTCGGGGTGCCTCAAGGACCTCGACCTCGTGCAGCAGATCATCCGCGCCGTCGCGGCCGGCTCGACGCTACCGGTGACGGTGAAGATCCGGAGCGGCTGGAGCGAGGAGATGCGCGACCCCGCCGCCATCGCCCTCCGCTGCCAGGATGCCGGGGCACGGGCCATTGCGCTCCACCCGCGCACCCGGACGCAGATGTACACCGGCAGCGCCCGATGGAGCGAGATCGCGGCGGTTAAGGCCGCGGTGTCCATCCCGGTGATCGGCAACGGCGACATCAAGACGGCCGCCGATGCCCTGCGGATGCATCGCGAGACCGGGTGCGACGCGATCATGATCGGGCGCGGCTCGTTCGGCCAGCCGTGGATCTTCGACCAGGTGCGCGACGCGCTCGATGGGCGCCCGATGCGCCCGTCGCCCGACGTGGCAGGACGATTTGCGATCGCACTTGACCATGCGCGCATGGTCGAGGCGTACGAGGTGGACCCGGAAGGCGCCGCGATCGAGTTCCGAAAGCACCTTGGCTGGTATGTGA
>JACDHQ010000668.1 GCA_013820975.1 Gemmatimonadaceae bacterium | reverse complement strand
AGACGGGGGTGGGGAGTCCGCGGACGACGCCTCCACCGACCACGTCGCCGCCGCCGACCTCCCTGCCCTCCTCGGCACGGCCCCCTACGACCCGTCGGGCACGGCACTGGAGGATACCGTCGGCGTCGCGACGGGGCTGGCTTACACGTCGGTCGGCGGCGAGGTGCTCGAGATCGAAGTCTCGGTGCTGCCGGGGCGCGGCAAGATCCAGCTCACCGGCACGCTCGGCGCCGTGATGAAGGAGTCGGCGTCGGCCGCACTGAGCTACGTGCGCCATCGCACGACGGCACTCGGCATCGACCGCGCCTTCCACCGCACGCGCGACCTGCATGTGCACATTCCCGCCGGCGCGACGCCGAAGGACGGGCCGAGCGCGGGCATCGCCATCTGCACGGCACTGGTGAGCGCCCTCACCGGCGTGGCGGTGCGGGGTGACGTGGCCATGACGGGCGAAGTCACGCTGCGGGGGCGGGTGCTGGCGATCGGCGGCCTGCGCGAGAAGGCCGTCGCTGCGCATCGCAACCGCATCACGACCGTCATCATCCCGTTCGACAACCAGCGCGACCTCGACGAGATCCCCGTCGAGGTGCGCGAGGGCGTGCGGTTCGTGCCGGTGAAGACGATGGACGAGGTGCTCGAGATCGCGCTCGCCCGCCCGGTGCTCGAGGACGGTGCGGCCGCTGCATCTGCGGTGGCGCAGGCCGTGACGCACTGATGGCTGCCCGCTGATGTCGAAGCGCTCCGGGGAGGATGCGCCCAACAAGGAGCCGCGTGCCGCGGATCCGCTCGTGATCCGCTCGCTCGAGTTCATGGGCGGGATGGCCGGCGCCGCGGCATGGCGTCCCGAGTCCGTGCTGCCCGAGGTTGCGTTCGCGGGACGCTCGAACGTCGGCAAGTCGTCGCTGATCAACCGCCTGCTGCATCGCAAGAAGGCCGCGCGCGTGAGCAACACGCCGGGGCGCACGCGCGAGGTGAATTTCTTTGAGGTGAACAAGCAGTTCGTGATCGCCGACCTGCCGGGGTACGGCTATGCGCGGATCAGCAAGGAAGCGAAGCAGGCGTGGCAGCCGTTGATCGAGGGCTACCTCCGCAATAGCCCGCAGCTTCGCGGCGTCGTGCAGCTGCTCGACGTCCGCCATGCACCGAGCCCTGACGACCACGAGATGCTCGGCTTCCTGGCCGAGATCGGCGCGCCGACGCTGATCGCCGCGACGAAGGTGGACAAGCTCACGCGGACGGAGGCGCCGAAGAAGCTGCGTGAGCTCGCGCTGGCGCTCGGCGTCGATGACGAGCAGGTCATTCCGTTCAGCAGCGTGACGGGCATGGGGCGTGACGACCTCGCAACGGCCGTGGTGGCGCTCGTCGCCGAGCCGCCCTGGCGGTACCGGGTGAGCAACCCGGCCAGCTACTAGCTGCGCGGCGACTGCTGCACGGCTGCGACGGCCGGGCACGTGCGGCCGTGCACCTCGCAGTACGTGCCGTAGCGATCCTGGAAGACCCTGTGGTGCTCGCCGCCGTGACCGATGGTCACGCGGAACACTGCCGTTGCCGAGGTGCCGCTGCCGGCAATGCTGCGCGGATCGAGCCGCTCGACACGGACCGGCTCGGGAAAGAGCTCCGTCTGCTCGACGCGCGCGGGACGCGGCGCCGGGGGCCTCGACTTCCTAGACACGCGGGCGGAGGCGGCTGAAGAGGGAATTGTGCATCACGGGCCACTCCCGCGTGCGCAACTGCCCCCCGCGCATGTCCTTGGGCTCCTCGATGGTCACGAACGCCGCGTCGTCCCATTCGGCGACGATGGCCAGCACGTCATCGAGGTGACTCCGGTTCACCGCGGCAAAGAGCACCTCGACCCGACCCTCCCGCCCGAAGCCCGCGACTTCGGTGACGCCATAGCCGCGCTCGCGCAGCGCATGCGCGATCTCGACGCCGCCATGCGCGGAGATGATGCGCACCATCGCCACGCCGTACGCCACGAAGCGCTCGATCGTGATGCCGACGAAGGTGCCCGTCGCATAGCCACCGGCATAGCCGAGGATGTGCAGCAGGCTGTCCACGTGCTTCACGGC
>JACDHQ010000112.1 GCA_013820975.1 Gemmatimonadaceae bacterium | reverse complement strand
GGGGGAGAGCAGTCGCGCGAAGCCGTCGCGGACTCGGCTGACGAAAGGACGCCCGTCGGCGTCGGCAAGCGTGAACTCGCGGCTCCGCGCGATCCGGTCCCTGGCGAGGTCGTCGATCACCCCGGCGAACGCCTCGTCGTACGCCTCGACGTCGAGCTCGAAGTTGAGTCGGAGGCTGCGGGAATCCCAATTGGTCGTGCCGACGAGCGCCCAGCTTCGATCGATCACGAACAGCTTGCTGTGGTCGAAGGGGCGCGGCGTGAGATGCACATGGCAGCCCGGCCGCAGCACCTGCCACAGCGTGGCCCGCGACGCCCATTGCGCGAGTGCGACATTGCCGTGCTCCGGCAGCACGATGTCCACCCGTACCCCGCGAAGGGCGGCGGTGGACAGGGCGGCGATCGTCGGCGCGTCGGGCAGGAAGTACGGCGTGACGATGCGCACGGACTCCCGCGCCGACGAGATGGCAGCGAGGAGGACGCTGCGCATGACTTCGAAATCCAGGTCCGGCCCGCCGGTAATGGCGCGCGCAGCGATCGTGCCCGCATGGGCCACCGGCGGAAACCAGCGTGGCCCCTCCAGGAGCTCGCGGGTAGCGAACGCCCAGTCTTCGGCGAAGGCGACCTGGAGCTGCGTGACGACTGGCCCTGCGATCCGGAAGTGCACGTCGCGCACGGCGTGACGCGGGCGCATCGCGTGGATGTTGCGCGCCTGGAGGTTCATGCCACCGGCGAAGGCCACCGACCCGTCGATGACGAGCACCTTGCGGTGCGTCCGGAGGTTGAAGAACGCAAGTCCGGTGCGCGAGATGATCGGGAGGAAGAGCGCCACCGGGACGCCGGCGCGGCGAAGCGCCCAGTGCACCGGCGGAAAGTCGTACCGCACGCCGACGTCGTCGATGAGCACGCGCACGTCCACGCCGCGCGTCACCGCGCGCGAGAGCGCCGCGACGAACTGGCGCCCCGCGGCATCGCCGGCAAACAGGTACGAACAGAGCGAGATCGAGTGCTGTGCACGCTCCATCGCCGCGAGCATCGCTGGATACGCGGCATCCCCGTCGAGCAGCGGCTCCATCGCGTTACCGGCGAGCAGCGGCCGCCCGCTCACCCGCTCTGCCACGCGCGCCAGCCCCGTGAGCCGCGGACGAACCGGTGCCACCTCGGGGTCGAGTGCCCCTGCTGCCGCCTCCAGGGCCCGTATCGCCCGCGCGCGCTGTAGCTCGGTGCCGCGCCGCCGGATCCGGTTGACGCCGAAGAACGCGTAGAGCAGCACGCCGATGCCGGGCACCAGCCAGATCACGCCGACCCATGCCGTGGCGGCCCGTGAGTCGCGCTTCCGAAGCACCACATGCAGCGACGCCACGACATCGGCCGCGAAGATCGCGGCGCCTATCCAGGCCTGCCACACTGGTGACAGGGAGTTCATGGGAGCGGCCGGCGCCCCGCACGCCTCGCCGGAGGCCGGCCGCGCATCGCGCCGGTGCTACGCGCCGAGGATCCGCAGTGCCCCACGAACGGCACCGCGCGCGGGATCCACATCCCCGGCCTGCAACTGCGCCCCGGGCACGGCGCTCCGCATGCGGTGCTCCAGCCGCTTCCGCAGGGTGGTGCCCTTGGTCAGCATCCCGCCGGTGACGGCCACGGGAATCGCCGCCCGCTCGTCCACGAACAGCGCCAGCGCGAGCGCACGCACGTGCAGCACGAGTTCCTCCACGGCGAGCGTCACGAGCGAGTTGGCGCGCAGGTCGCCGGCATCCGCCACGCTCATCACCACCGGGGCGAGCGTGGCCAGCTGCGCCGGCGGCGCGTTGCCGGCCCACTCGACCAGCCCCTGCACGTCATTGACCTGCGCGGCCGTGAGCACCGCGCCGGTGAGCGCCGTCGGCGGCTCGCGCCCATCAGCCGCGGCGCAGACCACGCCGAGTGCACGCCGGCCGATCCAGCCACCGCTCCCCTCGTCGCCCATCACCGGTCCCCACCCGCCCGCCCGCGCCGACGCACCCCCCGGCGCGCGGCCGAATGCCACCGACCCGGTGCCGCTGATCAGCAGGATCCCCGGCCCGTCGCCGAACGCATCGTCGAGCGCCACGGCGAAGTCGGCGTGGATGACCACGTCATCGGCGAGGTCGCGGGCGAGCAACGCCTGCCAGAGCGCCTCCCGCTCCGGCTCGCGTCCCACGCCGGCGACGCCGACGCACAGCACGCGCGGGCGCACGTGCGTCATCTCGCACGACGCGAGCGCATCCTGGACCGTCTGCGCGATGACGTCGGCCGAGTGGTCGGCCTTCCCCGGTCGCACCGCGCTCGCAGGACCGACGACGTCCGCGATCCACTTCCCCTCCGCATCGGCGACGATGGCACGCGTCTTCGTGCCGCCGCCGTCGATGCCGATCACGATCGCGCTCACGTAGCGGGCCTCGGTGGAGCGTCGGTCGTGCGTCCCTGGTGCCCGCGCCCGGTGCCGCCGATGAATGACGAGATCGCGCCGGTCACATAGGTGATCGTCGTGCCGATGAGCACATACCAGGGCCAGGCGATGCGGCTCAGCGGCTCGAGCGCCGGGAACGTGCCCTTGAGCGGGTTGCTGAAGACGACCAGGGTCATCAGCGAGATGCCCACGGCCATCCCGATGAGCGCATCACGTTGCCGTGCACGCCCGAGCGTGAGCGCCATGAAGAACGCGCCGAGCAGCCCGCCGTAGGTGAACGACGCGATCGACAGGGCGATGATCACCACCGGCGTACCGGTCTCCCGGTACATCAGCGCACCGCCGACCAGGATGACCGCCCAGATGAGGGTGAACGTCCGCCCGACCTTGAGCGCGCTCGGGTCATCCTGGGGACGACCCTTCAGCGGCAGGTAGATGTCCTGCGTCGAGGCGGCCGACAGCGCATTGAGCGCGCCCGAGACGGTGCTCATCGCGGCCGCCAGCAGGGCCGCGATGACGAGCCCCGTCATCCCCGCCGGCATCCCCTCGATGATGAACCTCGGGAAGATCGAGTCGGCGACGGCGAAGGTCTGCGCATCGTAGTAGGCCCAGAGCCCGATGCCGATCAGCAGGAAGAGGGCAAACTGCGCCAGCACCATGATGCCGCTGCCGATCAGCGCGCGCCTGGCGTCGCGCAGGTTCTGCGACGCGAGCAGCCGCTGGACGATGATCTGGTCGGCGCCGTGCGAGGCCATCGACAGGAAGGCACCGCCGATCAGACCTGCCCAGAGGGTGTTCGGGCGGTTCTCGAGCCCGAAGAACGGGTCGATCACCTGCAGCTTGCCCGCAGCGCCGGCACGCTCGAAGATCGCGCCCCACCCGCCGTCGACCCCCTGGCCCAGCAGGTAGACCGCCCCGAGCCCGCCGAACAGGTACACGCCGGTCTGCAGCACGTCGGTCCACACGACCGCCCGCATCCCGCCGTGATAGGTGTAGATCACGGTGAATACGCCGAGGATCAGGATCGATACGGGCCCCACGAAGTCCGCAGCGATGAACCCGCCGAGCAGCAGCGCCAGCGGGATCGATGTCGCGAACAGCCGCACCGAGTCGCCGAACGTGCGCGTCACCATGAAGATGATCGAGGCGAACCGCCGCGTCGCGACGCCGAAGCGCCGCTCGAGCAGCGAGTAGGCGGTCACGAGCTCGCCCTGGTAGTAGCGCGGCAGCAGCGTGAACGCCACGATCACGCGGCCGATCAGGTAGCCGGCCGCGACCTGCAGGAACGTGAAGTTGCCCAGATACGCGACGCCCGGGATGCTGATGAAGGTCAGCGCGCTGGTTTCCGTGGCGACGACCGAGAAGAGGATCGCCCACCACGGGATCGCCTTGCCCGCGACGAAATAGTCCTTCGCATCCTTCTGGTCGCGTCCCAGCCACACCCCCAGCAGCGTCGTGCCTACCAGGTACGCGACGACGATGAGCAGGTCGAGGATCGTGAACCCGCCGGCGCTCATGCGTGCCGGCTCCAGCCAGTCCCGCCGCTATTCGACGACATACGCCTCCATGGCGAAGTACTCGGCGAGGCCGAGCCGGTTCAGGTCCTCTGCGGTCCCCTTGTTGCGGGCCTCGACCCGCTGCCAGAACTCCCGCTCGTCGTACCCGCCCGGGAACGGGGCGCTGTCCTTCTGCGACTGGTGCCTGAAGATCGCCTGGATCTTCAGCTTGAGCTCCTCCTGCGAGATCGGGACGAGCCACGTGGCCTCGTGCACCTGCCATTCCTGCCACGCGCCCCGGTAGAGCCACACGTAGGGCAGCCCGACGCGCGGGCCTTCCTCTGCGACGTCCGGGCCACACCACGATGCGCCCCCCTCCGCCGGCGGCTCAGGCGGCTCGCCGCGGGCGACGCCGTCCCGCTTCATCGACTCCAGCGCTGACTCGATCGCCTCCTTGCACATCCGGTGAGTCCCGTGCGGGTCGGAGAGGTCGCCGGCGACCAGGATGTGATGCGGCCGGATCTCCTCGAGCAGGTCGCGGACGATCTTCACGTCGGCGGGGCCGATCTGGTCCTTCCGCACCTTGCCGGTCTGGTAGAACGGCATGTTCAGGAAACGCGCGCGGTCGCGCGTGAGCCCGATCGTCTCGATGCCGCTGACGGCCTCCGATTCGCGGAGCACGCGCTTGAGGTCCTGGATCTGCGGGATGTCCACCTCGCCCGGCTCCTTCTCGGCGAGGAACCGGCTGACCGCTCCTGCCAGCGCCGACACCTTCTCGCTGGAGAGATAGGTTTCGCGCGCCAGCCGCTCGATGAAGTCCACGTGCCGGCGCACGTCATGGTCGAACACGGCGATGTTGCCACTCGTCATGTAGGCGACGGTGATCTCGTTCTCGTTCTCCACGAGCTTGCGGAGGATGCCCCCCGCCGAAATGACGTCGTCGTCTGGATGGGGCGAGAACAGGATGATGCGCTGCCGCTGCGGGAGCTTCGACTTGCCGCGGATGCGGGCCCCGAGCTGGTTGAAGACGTACCCGTTCACCTGCCCCGGGGAACCGTGCTGCGCCACCAGCGACGAGAGGTGGTGGTCCGCGTAGTCCCGCTGCGTCAGCTTGAGGATGCCGCGCCCCGTCGCCCGCGACAGCCACACCACGGCGCGAATCGTCATCTCCTTCGTCCACTCGACCTGGTCGAGCACCCACGGCGTCTTGATGCGGGTGAGCTCGGAACCTGCTGCCGCGTCGACGAAGAACGTCGTGTTCGGATGGCTCTGCAGGAACGTCGCGGTCACCTCGACGTCGATCTCCCCCTCCACCGCCCGCCGCACGATCGACGCCTTGTGCTCGCCGGTGGCCAGGATCGCGATCTCGCGCGCATCGAGGATCGTGGCCACGCCCATGGTGACCGCCTCGCGCGGGACATACTCCTCGCCGAAGAAGTCGGAGGCCGCATCGCGGCGCGTCACCGTGTCGAGCACGATCAGCCGCGTGCGGCTCTCCACGCCCGATCCCGGCTCGTTGAACCCGATGTGCCCCGTCTTGCCGATGCCGAGGATCTGGAAGTCGATCCCGCCCGCGTCACGAATCGCCCGCTCGTAGGCGTCCGCCGCGGCGCCGATCTCGTGCATCGGCACGTCGCCCGGCGGGATGTGGACGTTCGCCGGGTCGATGTCGATGTGCGAGAAGAGGTTCTCCCACATGAACCGATGGTACGAGTGGATGCTCGCCTTCTGCATCGGGTAGTACTCGTCGAGGTTGAACGTCGTCACGTTCCTGAACGTCAACCCCTCTTCGCGATGCAGGCGGATCAGCTCGCGATACACCCCGATCGGCGTCGAGCCGGTGGCGAGTCCCAGCACCGACCGCTTGCCGGCTGCGTCATGCGCATTGATGAGCGCCGCGATGCGCTGGGCCACGAGGACCGCGATGCGCTCATGGTCCTTGACGACGACCGTGCGAATGCGTTCGCGGGTGGTGCGGGCTGAGACGCGAGAAGGCCCGCGAGCGACTGACGTCTCGCGGGCCTCCTGCGCGCGCTCGGCGCCGCCGGGAGCGGCGGAGTCCGTGCGTGCCATGATCCTTGATCTAAGCGTTGAAGGAGCTACCGCACCCGCAACCACCGGTAGCATTCGGGTTCTTGAACGTGAATCCCGAGCCCTGCATCGACGACACATAGTCAATCGTGACGCCGCTGAGGTACTGTGCCGAGAACGGGTCGACGAAGACCCGGAAGCCTTCGCGATCGACGACCACGTCGTCCTCTGCGGCGGCGTCCTCGATGAGCAGGCCGTACTTGAAGCCGCTGCACCCCCCGGGCTGGACGGACACCCGCAGCCCGCCACTCGAGGGGTCGACGTTCTCGGCCGCCATGTACTTCTTGACTTCGGTTCCCGCGTTGTCCGTGATCACCACGTCGAGCGCAGGCTCGTTGATCGTGCTCATCCGTCCTCCGGTGCTGAGGGGCGGCGCTGGATGACTTCCGCGCCACATACAGTATGCAAGCTAGCCGCGTGCCACGCCGGGTTCAAGAACGCGGCGAGGTCTCCGCCACCCGGCCCACGAGCGCCCAGAGGGCCGCGCCCGCAGCCAGGGCCACGCCGAGACAGATGACCCCGGCCATGGGGCGCCCGACCACCAGGTATCCCGTCCCGAAGAGGGTGGAGTAGACGAGTGTCACCCCGAGCACCCACGCCCCGGCGAGCGATGAAAGCTTGTCCTTCGGGCGCACGTCGGGATTGCGTGCGGCTACCGGCTTCCAGCCCGGGCCGGGCGGATGTACACGACGGTAGAAGGCGTCGAGCGTCGCCGCCGCCGTCGGGCTCGTGGCGAAGGTGGCGACGAGCCAGGCCACCGTCGTCACTGCGACGACGAAGAACAGGTTCTCCGGGAATGGCGCGCTGAAGCCGGGAAT
>JACDHQ010000667.1 GCA_013820975.1 Gemmatimonadaceae bacterium | reverse complement strand
GTGGTATCCCGTGGCGTGGTATCCCGTGGCGTGGTATCCCGTGGCGAGGCTGGGTCGGGCGGCGTGCCGGCAGGACGCGCGGTTCCCGACGTGTCGCGGACCGGCGTGGTGATGAGCCGCGTCGCCGTGGACTCGTACAGCAGCAGGGTGCGCACGCCGGTCACCGTCACCCGGTACGTCGTGGCCGGTTGCAGCGGCTCGGTGAGCGTGACGATGAGCGTCGTCGGCGGGGCAGGGCGTGCCGGGACGTTGAGCGCCTGGAGGGAGTCCAGCGGCTGTGCCAGCGGGGGGCGTGCCGACGTGTCGGCGGCCGCGCGCAGCGAGTCGGTCTCACGCCGCGTCCGTACCGCGGCGACGCCGGCGGGCGTCGAGTCGGCGCGGACGATGCGAACGAGCGCCGGTCCGAACGCCTGCGCCGGATCGAGCGGCTTGTCGAACTCGATCGTGAGGGTCACGGAGTCCGTGATCGCGATCGACGCCATCCGCGCCGGCATGGTGTCGCGCTCGGCCAGCAGCAACTCGATGCCACCCGCGGGCGCGCCACCGACTGCGACGCGCACGCTGTCCCAGACTTCGCTGCGGTCGAGGACCCGGTTCGCATTCTGGTCGATGTAGCCTCGCACGATGTAGTCGCCCGGCCCCAGCGCGCCGACGGTGAACGCACCCGACGAGTCGGCCGGCGCGACGAACACCGCGCTGTCGCTCACGCGAAGCGCCTCGACCCAGGCGTTCCGCGCCAGCTGTTGCCGGGGCCAGTCGAACACCCGGCCGGTCACCGCGCCTCCAGGAATCTCGGGCCCGGTCGAGAACACGACGGTCCGCGACTCGCGCGATCGATTGCTGCGGAGGTCGGTGATGCCGGGCGCTATGGTGACGGTATAGGCGGTATTCGGCCGGAACCCATTGCGCGGTCGCACGGCGATGCGGTTCCGCTCCCACGAGACGCGCGGTTCGCCGTCGCGCGGCGAGATCACGACGAGCGCCTCGAGCGCTGCGGCGCCGGTGCCCCGGTCGCTGATGGTTTCGTCGAACCGCACCACCACCGCGCGCCCGGTGAAGTTGACCGTCCCCGACTCGGGGCTGAACTCGATCACCTGCGGCGCGTCGGTATCGGGCGGGCCCCCGGGAGGGGTGCCCGCCGATGCGCAGGCCAGTGCGCCGGTCGCCGCGACGGCCACAGCGAGCCGCATCAGCTCCCGCACAGCGCCCTCACGCGTTCGGTGAGCTGGCCGCGACGCAGCACCCATTCGTCGCGCTTTCGACGCTCCCCCTCCACCACGGCCGCCGGTGCACGCTCCGTGAAGCCGGCATTCGCGAGCCGGCCCTCGAGTGCGGCGAGCTGCTTCTCGAGCGCGGCGCGTTCGTCGCGCAGCTTCGCGCACTCCTTCGCCACGTCGATCAACCCCGCCAGCGGGACGGCGACCGATGCACCACCCGCGAGCACCGCATGCGCAGCCGCCTCGGCCGGCGCCGCGTCGGCAACCGTCACCTTCGCCCGCGCGAGCCGGCCGATGAGTGGCGACTCCGCATCGAACGCCGCACGCGGCTCGCTGCCGGGCGCCGCCACGAGCACGGCATCCACGAACGTTCCCGGGGCGATGGCGTTGTCCGATCGCACTTGTCTGATGGCGACGACGGCGGCACGCACGTGCTCGAAGGCCGCCACGGCCTGGGCATCGGCAGCTTCGGCGCGTGCCGGCCACGCCGCGCGAGTGAGCAGGGTGCCATCGACATGCCCGGGCAGCCGCTGCCAGAGCGACTCGGTGATGAAGGGGACGATCGGGTGCAGCAGCCGGAGCGCCTGGTCGAACGCATGCACAAGCACGCTGCGCGCGACGTCGCGGTCGGCACTATCGGGGCGCGCGCGCGCGGCAGCGGACTCCGCGCCGGCCGTCGGCACCTGCAGCCGTCCCTTGCTCGCCTCCAGGTACCAGTCCGCCAGCTCGTTCCACACGAAGCGCCGCGCACTCTCGGCGTACTCGTTCATCCGCAGTCCGGCAGTCCGCTCCTGCTCGGTCCATGTGCCGCCCCCCACGCCCGTCGCCCGACCCCCTGCTCCCGTCGCCCGACCCCCTAC
>JACDHQ010000111.1 GCA_013820975.1 Gemmatimonadaceae bacterium | reverse complement strand
ACTCCGGACGGCTCTTCCAGCGCATCGACCTGGCTGCGGAGCATGGCGGCATCCATGAAATGCCCGACGCGCCCCTCCAGTCGCTGCCGGATGAGAGTCTCGGATCCCATCAGGTAGACCCAGGTGACCTGCAGCCCCGCCGACAGATCGGTGCGATAAGACTCCTTGAGGGCGGAGCAGGCGACGACCATATCGCGTCCCCGCGCGCCAGCGTCGACGAGCCGAGCCCGGACGGCGTCGAGCCATGGCGCGCGGTCGGCGTCCTCCAGCGCGATCCCCGACCGCATCTTTTCGACGCTCGCCCGCGCGTGCAGCGAATCGGCATCGAGAAACTCCCAGCCGAGCGTCTCGGCCAGCAGGGTGCCGATCGTCGTCTTCCCGGCCCCGGCGACTCCCATGACGACGATGATCACGGCCGACCGTGCGCCGGGTACGGCAGCGGCGCCGGGGCGAAGATTCGGCTGCTGCTCGATGCGCTCGCGTCGCCGGCAGCCAGCCCTGCCGGCGCTATAGCGCCCCCCGCTCCCACGCCCCCCACACCGCGTAGGTCGCACCGATCGCCGTGCCGGTACGCGACGTGGATCCCTGCGTGTTGACGAACAGCGTGCGCCCGTCGGGGCTGAAGCAGGCGCCGCAGAACTCCGTGGAACGCGTGCTCGTGTGAATGAAGTCGAACCGGTCACCGGCCGTGGTGAGGCCGTGCAGGAACTGCACGCCGCTTCCGTCCTCGCAGATGACGATTCCACCGCGCGGGCTCACGCAGATGTTGTCGGGCGAGTCCATGATCTTGGGCGACGGCGACTCGAAGATCAGCACCAGCTCCCCGCCGTCGGCGCCGGTGGGCCGGAAGAACCACACCTGCCCCGCATTCGCATCTCCCCCGCTCGTCGCATTGAAGAAGATGCCGCCGTCGCCATACCAGCACCCCTCGAGCCGCTGGAACACGGCGCCACCGAGTGCGAGCCCCTGATGGAAGACGGCGCCCATCTCCTGTTCCGCGTTCGCCGGATCGGGGTCGGCGATCTCGACCCACCGGGTGCGCCGCACCACGCCGCGATGCTGCCCCTGCATCGTCAGCAGGCCGGGCTCGCCGTCGACCGCCAGCATCTGCAGCCGACCGCCTTCGGCGAGCCGCTGCCGCGCGTTCGGCAGGAACCGGTAGAATCCCGAGCCGGTTCCCGGACGGTCCGCGGCCCAGCTCCGGTCCTCGGTGAGGTACACGATGTCCGTCGCCGGGTCCACTGCCACCGCCTCGTGCGAGAATCGGCCCATCGCCTTCAATGGAACTGCCGGCGCCACGCCGTCGCCGTCCACCGGGACCTCGAAGCAGTAGCCGTGCGGTTGCTCGTAGCCCGCGGCCGGGCCCACGGTCGTCTCCTCGCACGTGATCCACGTGCGCCACGGCGTCATGCCGCCCGCGCAGTTGACATGCGTGCCGCTGAGGCTCACGAACTCGCGGAGCAGCTGCACCGATCCATCGCGCTCCTGCCGAAGCTCGAGCGTCGTCGTCCCGCCGCCTCCCTTCATGTCGTATGCGCCCCTGGCGCTCAGCGGCACGACGGCCGCGGCGGGATCGCGCATCTCGTGATTGCGCACGAGCCGGAGGCGCCCGTTGGGCATCGCGAAGCACGCCATGCCATCCAGTGCCTGCGGGACGATGAACCCGGAGTCGGCCTGCGATGGCATCGTCGTCTGGCTGAGCCGCGCCACGCGGAATCCGGCGGGGACGAAGAGCTCCGGGACGTCGGTGGACCGCTTCGGCTCCCCGTAGCCGGGCGTTCCGTCAGCTGGCGACGGCGTGAGCGGCGTCGCGTCGCGCGGCTGGCCGCACGCGGCGAGGCCCATCAGCGAGGGCGCGAGGACCGCGCCCCCGGCGAGCGTCGTGGAGGAGTGGAGGAAGGAGCGGCGGTCGATGGGCATGGCGACGGGTGCGGATCGGGGAAGACGTATCAGCAGGGAGATTATTCACTGCGCGCCGATCTGCCAGTGTGCCGCGGGTGACCGTTCCGTCCCGGCGAGGAGTTGTCCTGGGGATCGCGTGTCGCCCGGTGCACTGACTGCCTCCCTCCCTGACTCCCCGTCCCATGCATCGCCTGCCCGGACTCGCCTTGTGTGCCATGCTCGTCGCCCTCGGCAACGGTTGCCGCAGTGATTCGCCCGCTGGCGGACATCGGGTCGTGACGGCGCGGCTCGTGTCGCAGCATCAGGGCGATGCCGCCGCCCTCATCCTGCTGCCACCGGGGCTCGAGGCCGTGTCGGCGCCGACGGGGACGACGCTGGTGACCGAGCCCGATGGGGCGGGCACGCGCGTGCTGCTCTTTCGCGATCACCCGGGACGGATCGAGTTCCAGCTCCGAGTCACGGGACAGGAGGAGCCAACGGCGACGATCCTCGAGGTGGCCGACGGCAACAACCTGCCGCGCAACCTCGCCGGCTACGAGTTGCGCTACTGATGCGCGCCGCTCACGTCGCGCGCCACGCTGGCGTTGCCGCCGTACTCGTCGTCGCCGTCCGCGTCGCCGTCGCGCGCGTTGCCGCCGCACTCGTCGCCGGCGTCCTGCTCGTTGCCGCTGCCTCTCCGGGCATGGCGCAGGACATCGAGGCGCGCGCGGCAATGATGGGGCGCACCCTGCCGCAGGCGTACTACGACCGCATCGCCAGGGACCCCCGAGCCTTCGAGTTCCCCAGCGCCGTCACGCAGCGCGCCCGGCTCCTGGCGACGTTCAACATGGCGTACACCGGCACCATCCGCATGCTGGTGATTCCCGCGCTCTTTGCCGACAGTGAGCAGCCGAGGGCATCGGTCGCCGCGCCCGAGCTGCAGCGACTCCTCTTCGACGGGCCGCCCTCGAGGACGGTGAGCGGATTCTACTCGGAGGTCTCCGGCGGGCGGCTCGTGCTGGACGGGCACGTGGCGAACTGGGTCCCGACCGCACTCACGATCTCCGAGGTGACCGGCACGTCGATGGGCCTCGGCGGGAATGCACGCGTCGGCGAGTGGCTCAAGCAGGCGGTGGCTGCCGCCGATCCCGCTATCGACTTCCGCCAGTACGACAACAACGGGCCGGATGGGATTCCCGACAGCGGCGATGATGACGGACAGGTGGATGTCGCGGCCTTCCTCTTTCACGAGATGGAGGCGTCGTGCGGTGGGCCCGGCATCTGGCCGCATCGCGCCGGTATCGCCGGGTGGGGCAACGGGCCTGCCGTGACGAGCGACACCGGGTTCAACGGCCAGCCGATCATCATAAACGGCTACATGGTGCAGGGCGCGACTGAGTGCGGCACGACGTCGCCGATGCAGCCCAACGTCATCGCGCACGAGTTCGGCCACGTCCTCGGCCTGCCCGACTACTACGACATGAGCGGCGGGATCCTCCGCGAGCAGCGCGTATGGGTCGTGGGCTGCTGGGAGCTCATGTCGGCCGGGTCCTGGGGGTGCGGATCCGGACCGAAGGGGACGACGCTCACGCCGCCGCACATGGGACCGTATCCAAAGGCGCTGCTGGGGTGGGTGACGCCGACGATCGTGCCTGCGGAGACCCGCGATCGCGAGTTCGTGCTGCGGCCGGTGCGAACCTCAGGCGACGTGCTGCGCGTGCCGCTGAGTGCGTCCCAGTACCTGTTGCTCGAATATCGGGATCGCGGCGGCTTCGACGCCGTGCTGCCCGCCGCTGGCGTGCTGGCGTATCGCGTGGAGCCCGCGCGCAACTGGTTGCCGTGTCCAACCTGCGCGCGCACCTGGGGGTACAGCCTGATCGAAGCCGACGCGAATGCCGGCCTCACCCGGACGGAGTTCGCAGGGGGCAACCGTGGGGAGGCAGGCGACGTGTTTCGTACGGGTGCGATCACCGGGGCGACGACTCCATCCCTGACGCTGCATGGCGGCGGCCCGACCACGGTGAGCATTCACTCCATCGTGATCGATGCGGCTGCCGGCGTCGCGCGCGTCCGCCTGACGAATGCCGCGGCGCCGCTGATCGCGACTGCGAGTACGATCTCCACCCCGCAGCTCGTGCCGTCCACCGCGGAAGTGCGCGCGACCGGTGGCACCGAGCCGTACACGTGGACGGTGCAGGGCGCGCTCCCGGCCGGCCTGACACTCGTGTCGCGACGCGACCGTGCGGTGTTCGAGGGCTCGCCACGTGCGTCGGGAGCCTTCCCGCTGACGCTCGGCCTGCGTGACGCACGCGGCGTGACGACATCGCAGGCGGTGACGCTCACCGTCACGCCGGCGCCGGTCATCTCGGCGTCGGCGATCGTGCGCGCGCTCCGGGGTGGCGGCGGGCTCACGGCTGCGGAAGCGAGCTACCTGGATGCGCAGGGGAACAACAACGGACGGCTCGATGTCGGCGATGCGCGCCTGTACCTGTTGAGGACCAGGACGCCGTGATGCGACGGGGGATCGGCGTGCAACCGGTCCCGCCCGCATTGCGCTTCAATCCCCGCAGGACACGCTGAACGCACTGCAGTACCGAGTACTGCAGTATCCGGTAGGGCGACCGATGGGCTGGCCACCACAATGAATGGAAGGAATTCCTTCAGGGAGGGGACACGACAGTACCTGGTACCTGGTACGTGGTACCCGGATTCGGGGACGTGCTGTGAGGTATGGGCGACCCGGCACGCGATCTGGCTGCCCGCTACCCAGTACTTGCTGCTGGTGTGTCCGTCCCCGTGAGGATTCCGCCCATGCCTTGTGGTGGGTGGCCCGACGGTCTGACTTCTCCGTACTGCAGTACTCAGTACCGCAGTGTGCGTTTCCCTCGGGTGCCCCACCGAACCGAGGTAGCTCTCCGTGCGCCTGTACGCGAGCTCGGCGGAGGCCCGGGTCGCCGATCCGTACCCTGCCACTTGACGGGACGCCGCAAAAGCACCAGTGTACTACACGCTGTCGTAATAACCCATGTCGCTCCGGATCCCATGGACCTGAATCGATACCATTTCACCTTCGATCCGCGGAAGAAGGGGTTGCGCAAGATCCTCGGCGACCTCGAGGCGGACGTCATGGAGGCGATCTGGGCGCGCGGCCGGGCCACGGTCCACGACGTCCACAAGTCGCTCGACGCCGCAGACCGGGAGCTCGCGTACACGACCGTCATGACGGTGATGTCGCGCCTGGCGGACAAGGGCCTGCTGGAGAAGCGAAAGGACGGCGCGGCGTACGTGTACGTGCCGGCCGCGAGCAAGGAGGAATTCACCAGGCGCACGGTCGGCACGGTGCTGAGCGAGCTCCTGGACGACTTCACCGCCCCCGCAATGAGCCAGTTCGTCGACCTCGTGGGCGAGCAGGACGACGCGGTGATCGAGGCGTTGGCGAAGGCGATCGAGGAGAAGCGGAGGCGAGTGGATTCCGATGTTTGAGTGGTTCTTTGCGCCGTACGCCAGCCTCCTGCTGGGCGTGGAGTTCCTGCTCCGCAACCCGGTCGCCTGCTCGGCCGTGGACGTGCTCCGCGCCCTGACGCTGTTCCTCTGCGCCGCCGCAGGCGCGCGAATCGGGGCCCACTGCCTCGCCGACCGGCGCCTGCGCCGCCGGTCCCCGGTCTACGGACCCGATGAGTTCTCCGGGCTGTACGACCTCTATCGCGAGGCCGGCACACGGGTCGGACTGAAACGCCTGCCGCCGCTGCACCGGCAGGCGGACGAGGATCCGCTGGCATTCACCACGGGGTGTTTCCGGCCCGCCGTCTTCCTGGCGCCTGCCCTGATCCGCTCGCTGGGGGCGGACGAGCTTCGCGCAGTGCTGGTGCACGAGCTCGTCCACGTGCGCCGGCGCGACACCCTGCGCGCCTGGCTCGGCAGCCTGCTGCCCATCGGCGCTCTCGTGGTGCTCCTGCAGGCCGCCGCGCTCTACGTGCTGTTCTTCCGGGTGGAGATGCGCTTCGGCTTTGCGCACGCCGGCCTGCTCGTCGCGGCGGTGCTCGCCCTGCTATGGACCTTCCGGTCAGTCGCCTGGCCGAGGGTGGTCTTCCGGCGCGAGCTCTCCTGCGACGATCGCGTGGTGGAGGCGCTGCAGAACCCGCTGGTGGTCGCCGCTTCGCTGGTGGACGTGTGGCGCCTCCAGAGAGCGCTCCCCCGCGGGCGGGGGGCGCGCTGGATCCATGCCCACGCCCTGCTCCGGACGCGCCCGAGCGTTGAGCAGCGGATCCGCCGCCTGATCGATTATCAGCCCGCCCCGCGTTGCATGTGGCTCACGGCGGCGCGCCGAGTGGTGTCCGTTTCGGCGCTGGCGTGGATGGCTCTCTTTCTGTGGACCTATCATGGTCCCGATCTGCGCGCCCGACTCCTCGAGACCGTCCCCAAGATCGTCCTGACGCAGCAGTAACTGCATCCGAAGGTTGCCCGCGGCGCAGGGGTTCTCTGCGGCGTATAATACTACATAGTGTAGTAACAATAGGAGCAATAGCATGAAAACGTGTATCGTGCGCGGGACCCATACGCTCGGCGTCCTCCTGGCCGTCGCCGGCCTTGCCCCCGTGGCAGTCGCACAGGACGGTGGGCCCCGTCAACATGATCCCTCCGGCCCAAGCGCCGCAGTCGCCGCCGAGCGCACCTCTCCCATTCGCATCGATGGGAGGCTGGACGACGCGGCCTGGCAGGCCGCGATGCCGGTGGGCGGCTTCGTCCAGGCGGAGCCCGTCGAGGGCGCGCCGGTGGACCAGCCGACGGAGGTCCGGATCCTCTTCGACAAGGAAGCCGTGTACATCGGGGCGCGGATGTACGACGCCTCGCCCGCCACCATCGCCCGGCAGCTGGTGCGGCGCGACGAGGGGGGACAGTACGACTACTTCGAGGTGTCTCTCGATCCCGACCTCGACCGGCGCACGGGATACCGCTTCCGGGTCACGGCGGCGG
>JACDHQ010000666.1 GCA_013820975.1 Gemmatimonadaceae bacterium | reverse complement strand
GCTCGGGTGCGCGCGCGGCGATCGCCTCGCGCTGCCGCGCGACGGTGTCGGCATCGCCGCGCACGATCGGGCCCGTCAGCGCCCGCGCGGCGCCAGTGGCCGCCCACGACTCGACCGCCGCGCGGACGAGCGGTGCGACCATCGCGCGGTCCACCCCCACCGCAGCCATGAGCCGCTCCGCTTCCCCCTCGAGTGTCACGAGGTAGTTCGCGGCCAGCGATGCCGCCGCATGATAGAGCGCGCGGTCGCCGTCGCGCACCTCGGCGACGTTCATTCGCAGTGCGCGCGCGATCTGCTCGCCCGCAGCCACCGCCTTCGCCGAGGACCCGCCGACGACGCAGCCTGCCCCGGCAAACTCGGTGTCCATTCCGGAGATGGCGAGCAGCGGATGGAAGGTGAACGCCTCGCGCTCGCCGAGCAGGGCCAGCGGTGCCGATGCCGAGCAGTGCGCGAGGATCGGGCCGGGGGGAACACGCCGCGCGAGCCTCGCAATCGCGTCGTCCGGCACTGCGAGCACCAGCACGTCGGCGTCGGCGGGCAGCGGGTCGTTGCGTCCGAGCGGCCCCACCACATGCTCCCCGGCGTCGCTCAACGCGGCGGCGAGCGCCGTTCCCAGCCGCCCGCGGCCGACGATCCCGATGATGGTGCGCACGACGGTGAATCTACAACAGTCCCATGAGGCCGATAGCTGGCTGGTTCAGTTCCTGATGCAGTTTTCTTCCGTTCAAGCTGATCGCTGATAGCCGATAGCCGATAGCCGCTTATCCCGCCATCTCGTCGTCGTCCGGGAAGCCGTGCTGCCGGCGTCCCTCGAGGCCTTCGTGCTTCGCCGTGACCTTGTACAGCTCGAACCGGCCATCGCCCGCCTTGTCGGCCACGGCCGACCGGATCGACGCCATCTCGTCGGGCGAGAAGGGGACGAATCCGCGGGCGACGCGGAGGTTCTGTCGCAGCACCTTCTCCGAGTCGATGCCGCTCACGGTCGTGGCAACCCCGAGGCTCATCGCGTAGCGCAGTGCCTGCTGCGCCGTGAGGGCTCGCTTCTTCACCGGTGTGCCATCGCCGCCCATGCTCTTCATCCCGATGGCCGCGATGCCGCGCCGCTCGAGTTCGGGCAGCACCCGCTGCTCGAAGCTCCTGAAATGCGCGTCGAACGGATTGAGCGGCATCTGCACCGTGTCGAACACGTAGCCGTACGACAGCATGCGCAGGTGCAGCGACGGATCCTTGTGCCCCGTGAAGCCGACGTAGCGAACCTTCCCCTGTTCCTTCGCGCGGTCGAGCGCCTCGATGACGCCACCGGCCGCGAAGTGATTCTCGGGATCGTTCTCGTACGCCACCTCGTGCACCTGCCAGAGGTCGAGGTGATCGGTCTGGAGCCGCCGCAGCGACTCCTCGAGCTGCTGCATCGCCACCCGCGCATTGCGCCCGTGCGTGCACACCTTCGTCATCAGGAACACGCGGTCGCGATATCCCTTGGCGAGCGCCTTGCCGACGATCGTCTCGCTGCGCCCGTCGTGGTAGTCCCACGCATTGTCGACGAAGGTGATGCCCGCCTCGACCGCCATGTGCACCAGCCGGATTGCCTCGCGCTCGTTCGCGATCTTGCCCACGTGATGGCCGCCCAGGCCGAGGGCGCTCACATACTCGCCCGTGCTGCCGAGCGGGCGAAGGGGAATCTCACCGGGCGCGGGCGGGCGCCAGGCGGCGGAATGGCGAAGTGGCGATGAGGAGAGCGGCATGTCGCGAGCGGCGTGCAAGTTCCGGGCAGCTTCGCCCGCAGGCCGCCCTTCGATAGATTCCGCCCGTTCCCGCCTGGCGCCCACGAGGGTGCCGGCCGACGGCCAACGCCAGAGGCGACCACCATGGCTCACCAGTCCGATCATCAGATCGACCGCTACATCCCCGCCCGCACCAACGAAGGCTGGGGCATCGCCGGGCTCGTGGCGCTGCTCGCGCTCGTCTGCATCGCCGGTGTCACGTACGTGTACCAGACGACATACAGGCACCCCACCGACCTGCGAATGGAAGCTGCCGGGGCGCACACGCCGGCTGTGGGCGGAGCACACTGAACTGCGG
>JACDHQ010000110.1 GCA_013820975.1 Gemmatimonadaceae bacterium | reverse complement strand
ACCGACGCGGCGAGCGCCCACCCGGCCGCGTCGCCCCGCTCAGCGGCGCCACCAGCATCCGCCACCGGTGTGACGTCCACACCCAGCTTGTCCACCATCAGGCGTGCGGCGCGAGCGTGTCGGGACACGACAGCCCGGGCAGTAGCCCGCAGCCGGCGTCCCCTTCGGCCAGCCCTGCATCGACGTGCTCGATGGCGGCCACCATCGCCTTCACCACGGCCGGGTCGAACTGCGTCCCCGCGCACCGCTCGAGCTCCGCGCAGGCGTCCGCAGGGCTCATCGCGTCCTTGTAGGCGCGCCGGTCGAGCATCGCGCAGTAGGCGTCCGCCGCCGCGACGATGCGCGACGGCAGCGGGATCTGCTCCCCCTGCAACCCGTCGGGATACCCTGAGCCGTCGAACCACTCGTGATGGTGCAGCACCGTGTCGGCCACGCCGCCCAGGGCGGGAATGGTCTTGAGGAGGTCGTAGCCGATGCGCACATGCGCCTGCATCAGGCTGCGCTCCTCCTCGAGCAGCGGGCCCGGCTTGTTGAGCACCCCGTCGCTCACGCCGATCTTGCCCACATCGTGCAGCAGCGCCGCGTAGCAGGTCACCCGCAGCTCGGTATCGCGCACGCCGAGTCGCAGCGCGGTCTCGCGCGCATACTCCGAGACGCGGTCGCAATGGCCGCGAGTGTACGGGTCGGACGCCTCGATCGTGTCGGCGAGCAGGCTCACCGTCGCCAGATAGGCGCGCTGCACCTCGTCGCGCAGCTCGGCGTTTTCCACCGCGATGCCGGCCTCGCCGCCGATGCTCACGAGCGAGCGCACGTCCTCCGGCTGGAACTCGCCGTCGGCCTTGTCCAGCGCAACGATGACGCCATGCGACCGCCCGTGCACCGCGACCAGCACCGCGATGCCCTCGCGAAAGCTCTCGTCCGGCGACGGATGCATCCCTCGCGGCGGGTTGTCGCTGTTCCACTGTACCGGCTCACCGCTCTCCGCGACCAGCGAGCAGAGCGCCGCGACGAAGGGCGTCGCGTCCTCCCCCACCTGCGCCGGAACGCCTGCCGCCGCACGGACGATGAAGTCAGGAATGGAGACGTAGTAGCCCCGCGCCGCCGTCGTGATGCGGAGCGACGCGCGCAGCAGCATGTCGGTCGTGTTGCCGCCGTACAGCTCGTGGTGGATGGCACTGAGCTCCGAGGCGATCCGGCGCGAACGGTCCCGCTCGTGCTCCAGGCGTGCATGCGCGGCCTCGACCTCCGATCGCAGCTTCTCCTCCCGCGCGCGCACTTCGTCCCGCTCCTGGGCCACTCGCCTGACATCGCCCTCGAGCCGCTTCGCGTAGTGACGCTCCGCCTCGACAGAGTCACGGAGCCGCCCGTACGCAGCCGTCGCCTGCCGCAGCGCGGCGAGTCCCTCGTCCTGCCGGTCATCTGCGACCGGTGCGACCCTTCCCTCCTGAGCGCGTGCCTGCTTCACAGTCGTACCCTCCAGCGGTGGCTTCAAAGCGCCGGGCCCCTGGAAAAGCAATTCCCGTGCGCTGGTCAGCGGCCGGGACAGGGCGGGCGCAACGACCGGGGCGCCCCCCGCTGTCGAGGGCACCATGGCGCTCGGCAGCGAGTCGCTACGGCAGCCACCCCGCCGGCAGCACGGGCACCCGCTCCACCCTGATCTGCCGCGCCGCGTCACCGCCGCCGAGGATCCGCCCCGCCGCGTCGACTCGCAGCCGCATCCGCTCGCTCGCCGTCACCAGTTCGGCGCCGTCGTGCGTGTCGAAGGTCACCGTGCTCTGCGTCGTCTCGCCACCTTCCAGAGACAGCAGTGGCACCGTCACGCTGTCGCCCGGAATGTTGCGCGCCCGGCGCACCACCTGCTCCAGCAGCGCGAGCGAGACATTGATGAGCGGGACGGCGCCCTGCACGGTCGCCGTGCGCGTCGTGTCGGCGCCCTGGATGAACAGTGCGTGCGCCCCGGCGCTGTCCAGGCCCAGCCTCACCTCGGCCGTCTGGGCGACCAGGCCGGCGATGCGCACGGACAGGTCGACCCCAGACACCAGCCCTTGCGGCGCGAGGGCCGCCGCATAAATGAGGTGCTGGCTCTCCTGCGCCGCCTGGCCGGGCGCTCGCACCGCGATCTCACCACGGACGCTGTCGCGCGTGCGCTCGAAACGCTCCACCAGCACGGTGTCGGCACCGATCATCGTGATGAACACGCCGGTCTCCGGCGCCTGCGCGCGACAGCTGGCAGAGGCGACGGCGACGAGCAGCACGGCAACGGCGCGCGAGGGAAGGCGGGTCGACATCGGACGGGTCTCCGTGAGTGACGCTGGCTGACGCGTCGGTGCAAGCTACGCCGCAAGCGCCCATTGCAGGAGACCGCCCGAGCGCGGGCTAGCGCCACGGCGCAACCTCGCGCGTTCCCACCTCCACGATCCGCTGCGCTACCTTCGCCACGGCCTCTTCCATGGCCTCGCCGATCGCGGACTCCCGAATGTTCGACGACCCCGCCTCGAAGCCCCCGAAGCCGCCGCTGCCGATACCGAAGATCGTGAGCCCCCATCCCTTGCCTGATTCACCCTGACCGGTGAAGCTCGCGACGATGTCGCCGGTCTCGGTATCCACCAGGCGAGCAGTCAGGTGCACCTCTGTGCGGCTCTTCTTGGCGCCGAGCCCGGAGAGGGCGAATGATGCCGCGGTGCCGGCGGCGCCACCGAGCTTCTTCTCCTCGAAGCCGACTCGGGTGATGGCGCCGGTGACGATGTAGCGGGCCGCCGTGCGGGGAGCGCGGGCCGCCGTCTCGCCCGCCTGGGTTCGGAGCGACTGCTCGTACTCCACCGCCGCGAGCTGCTTGCGCTCGAGCACCCGAAACGCATCCGAGGCCAGCAGCTGCTCCACGATGAGCGAGGCCGCCCCGGTCCCGAGTGCCGAGGCGAATGCGTCGCCATCCCTGATTCCCATCTTCTCGAGACGCTTGCGGGTGCCCTTGTCCCCCGCGATCTGCTGGCTGACGGCGCCATAGTCGAAATCCATCACTGTTATGGTGTGCCGTCCGGCGGGGCGGACTGTTCCCGGTTCGGCGCCAACGGCGGTGTCCTGGGCCGCGAGCGGCACGGCGGCGGCCGTGAGCAGGGAGGCTGTGAGGGCGGTCAGGACGAGGCTGGCAAATCGCATTGGAGGGTCCGGTTGAGGTACGCCGGCGGCTGAATTGCGCCGGTGATGGCCCAACCTCGTCCGGGGACCTCAAATCAGTCTCACACCAGCGTCAAATCCGGCCCTTCTAGGGAATAGTGTTGGTCGGACAGCTTTTCGGCCAGAGTTTCAGCCGGGAAGCGTGGGAGTCCCGAATACCAGAATAGTCTCGGACGGACCCCGCAGAGCGCGTCAGCCCTCCGTCTCGTCCACTGCGTCCGCGCCCCGCGCCATGCCGGGCGCATCGAGCGGCGACTCCCGCTGCACGCGCGCGAGCGCCGCATGATCCGTGAGGTCCAGCCGCAGCGGCGTCACCGACACCTGCCCCTGCTGCATCGCCCAGCGGTCGGTGCCCGGTTCCGTTCCCTCGAGCGGCTTCACCGCGAGCCAGTGCAGCCGGCGCCCGTACGGATCGTCGATGGGCGAGACGATGCCATCGTAGTGGCGCACGGAGACGCTCGTCCAGCAGATGCCCTTGGGATCGGGGGGCAGGTTGACGTTCACGAGGTGCAGCTCCGGCTGCGCCACGAGCAGGTCGAGGACTCGCGCCACCCACGGCTCCAGCACCGCGAAGTCTGGCTCGGTTCTTCCCGTTGGAGTGCTGAAGGCGATGCCGCGAAGGCCGAGCAACGCTGCCTGTTTCGCGGCGGCGAGGGTGCCCGAATGCCAGATGCCGTGGCCGATGTTGGGGCCGAGGTTGATTCCCGAGAGCACGAGGTCGACATGCCCCCACATGAAGGCGCCGAGCGCGACACAGTCCGCCGGCGTGCCATTGACGCGATACGCGTCGAACGGCGCGAGCAACGGGGAGTGGCGGTACGAGAGCGGGCGCGAATGCGTGATCGCATGGCCCATCGAGGACTGCTCCACGTCCGGCGCGACGATGAGCACCTCGCCGAACTCCGCCGCCACGCGCGCCAATGCGGCAAGACCGGGGCTGTAGATGCCGTCGTCGTTCGCGATGAGGATCCGCATGGGCCCGCGTGCCTTCGAGAATCGTACCAGCGCACCCCATGCCGCCTGCGCCCGCTGGTGACTGCGTCGGTGGCCGCGTGAAGGTGACGGTGATCCACAATCCCAGTGCCGGTGAGGGCTCGACGGCCAGGCGCGACCTTCGCCGCCTGCTGAAGGCCGCGGGCCACGAGGTCGTCTACCGCTCCACCAAGGCGAAGGGATGGAAGCAGGGCATCCGCGATGCGGAGGACCTCGTGCTTGCCGTCGGTGGCGATGGCACAGTCGCGAAGGTCGCCCGGCGCCTCGCCGGCCGCCCAGTGCCGCTGGCGATGATTCCCACCGGTGTTGGCAACAACATCGCCCGTGCGCTCTCGCACGACCTCGCCATCGAGCGCGACGAGGCCCGCGTCGTCGACTCCCTGCCGTCGCGCACCCCCGAGCCTTTCGACCTCGGCGTCGTCAGCGGCGGACCGCCGCTCGACCACTTCAGCGAGGCGGTGGGCGTCGGCCTCATCCCCGAGCTCATCGCCGAGAGCCAGCATCGCCGGAAGGTCGAGGAGGTCGCGCACGGGGAGGAACTGCAGCACAGCATCGACCTCGCCGTCGAGCTGCTCGAGGGCATGCAGCCGCAGCGCTGCCGGCTCATCGCCGACGGCGACGACCTCTCGGGCGACTACCTGCTCGTCGAGGTCATGAACATCCGCTCGGCGGGTCCGCGCATCGACTTCGCGCCCGGCGCTGACCCGCACGATGGGATGCTCGACGTGGTGGCGCTTCCCGCATCATCCCGCGACGCGGCGATCACGGCCATCCGCCGCGGACGGCCATTCGACGAGCGGGTGCCCGCCGTCCGCCGGCTCGCCCGCGAGGTCGAGCTCGAGTGGACGGCAGGTCACCTGCACATCGACGATTCGCTCTGGCCCGACGACGCGGATTCCCCGTGCAAGGCGACGCTTGGCGTCGACGCGGGCGCGCTCCTGGTGCTGCGCTGACCGCGTGCCGCCCGGGCCGCGTGCCGTGCTACTGCCGGTAGCCGAGCACCAGGGCCACGAAGGCCTTCACCCCGGCCTCGAGATCCGTGTCCTCGACGTGGAATCCGGGCGTGTGATGCGGCGCGGCGTCGGCGGGATCGACCGACGCCTTGCGGCCGCCAAGCCGGAAGTAGAACGACGGCACCCTCTCCGCGACGAAGCCGAAGTCCTCGGCGCCGGTCACCGGCTTGACCAGGTGAACGCGGTCCGCGCCGACGACTGACGCCAGCAGCGGCACCATGCGCGCGGTGAGCGCGGGATCGTTGTACGTCACCGGATAGGCGGTGGTAAGTGGAATCTGCACCTCCACCTTCGCGCCCATGGACGTGCCGATGCCCGTCGCGATCTCGCGCACGCGCTGGTGCACCTTCGCGCGGTCATCGGGCGACAGCGCGCGTAGCGTGCCGACGAGCTCCACTTCCTCGGGGATGATGTTTGAGCGCACCCCCCCGGTGATCTTGCCTACCGTCACGACCGCAGGGTTCTCGGTGAGGCGCATGTTGCGTGAGACGATGGTCTGCAGGCCGGTGATGATGTGCGCGGCTGCCACGACCGGGTCGGTCCCGTCCCACGGGTAGCCGCCATGGGTCTGCGTCCCCTTCACGAGGATGCGGAAGTCATCCGCACTCGCATACGTCCCGCCTGGCGAATAGCTGATGTGCCCCGTCTCGAGCTGCGAGTTGATGTGCAGCGCGAATGCCACATCGACCTTCGGGTTTTCGAGCACGCCTTCCTCGATCATCAGCTCGGCGCCGCCGCGCTCCCCCTGCGGCGGCCCCTCCTCGGCGGGCTGGAACATGAACTTGATCGTGCCGGGCAGGTCGCCTCGCATGGACGCCAATGCCTCCGCCACTCCCATCATGATCGCGACGTGCGTGTCGTGGCCGCATGCGTGCATGACGCCGGTCTCGACGCCGTTGTACGTCGTGCGCACCTTCGAGGCGAAGGGGAGGTCGTTCCGTTCCGTCACCGGGAGCGCGTCCATGTCGGCGCGCAGCAGGATCACCGGTCCGGGCCGCCCGCCCCGCAGGATGCCGACGACGCCGGTGTGGGCGACGTTCGTCGTCGTCGCGATCCCGAGCGCGCGCAGGTGGTCGGCCACGATCTTCGCGGTGCGCGTCTCGCGGTTGCCAAGCTCGGGGTGCTGATGGATGTCGCGGCGCCACGCGACGATCTTCGGTTCGAGGGCATCGATGCGGCGCGACAGGTCGGCGGGGAGTGGGCCCTGTGCGGCCCCTGTGGCCGGCGTCGCGGCAGCGACGGCAGCGATCAGGAGCAGGGCGAGCGGGCGGCGGGGGGTCGTGGGCATGGCAGGTTCCGGCAAGGGGGGCGGCGTCGGTTCGCCAATATGCTGGTAGCCGGGATACCGCGTCCACCACTCCTCGCCGGGTTTCCATCCGGTGACGAGATCGTCGGCGATCGTCGTGATCTTGTCGTGAAGCTCGAGTTGCTCCAGCCACCTGGACCGGTCAGTCCCGCGGCAGGCGCTCCGGCGGCGCCTCCACGAGCGCGCCCACGAGCCACACCGTCCCCCTGTCGTACCAGTAGATCGCCGACTGCTCGCAGTCGCGCCCGATCTGCTGCGCGGTCGCGCGATCGACGACGACGGCGACTCCCGGCTCGCGATGGGACCGATCCGGTGCCCATCCGTCGGCGCAGACCCAGGTGAGCCCACGCGCGGTCAGGTCGGCGCGAAGG
>JACDHQ010000665.1 GCA_013820975.1 Gemmatimonadaceae bacterium | reverse complement strand
GACTCCAGTGGCGCTGCGAGCGCACGACTCTCGAACGTCGCGCGGTCGATGACCGAGGTGTCGCGCCCCGAGTACTCGGGCAGCCCCGAGGTATGGGTGAGGAGCTGGTGGATGGTGATGTCGCGCTTGTCGGCTGGCGCACCAGGGAAGAAGCGGTAGAGCGAGTCGGTGCGCACGATCCCCCCCTCGCCCTCGAGCGCCAGGACGAGCGTCGCGGTGATCGGCTTAGTGAGGGAGCCGATGTCGAAGATGGTCGACGGCGCATTCGGTCGCCCGCGCGCCGAGTCGGCCCATCCATACCCGCGCGCGAGCACCACGGTGTCGCCGATCGCGACCAGCACGACGCCACGGAAGCCGGAGTCGGCGGCCGCGCTCGTGATGGAGTCGAGGCGCGCGCCGGCGCGTCCCGTCACGATCGCAGTGTCCGCCGCCGCTGGGGCGAGCCCGCCGCCCGCTGGCGCAGCGGAAGCGCAGGCGACAGCCAGCCACTGGGAAGCAGTGACGAAGATGCCGAGCTGCGCGCACCGGACCCATGGTTTCATGGCAGCATGACAGATCGAAGGGAGAAAGGAATGGGATGTTCAGGGTGGCGTGCCCGACGCGCTCGCGCAACCCATTCGTGACGGGCTGCAGACTGGCCGTGACGAGTTGCGCCTGCGTGCGCGCGATCCGGACGGCTCGCTCCCTTTGCTTCGGCATCTCCGTGAGAGCGTGCCGACATCGCGTCCTGCCCCGCCGTACCGCCGTTCATCCCATGCCGCCTGCCGCGCGTGAGCGCCCGACCATACCATGTGCATGCGCCATCGGGGCGCCGGTAGGTGACCGAAGCGGGGGGCGCTGGATTGCGATATGTCGTCGGCATGCTGTTGGGAATCCACATCGCCGCCGGCACCGCGGCAGTGGTCATCGGGCTCGTCACCCTGCTGATGGGCAAGGGGGGTGCAAACCACCGGAAGGCCGGCCGGCGATTCCTCTGGTCCATGGCCGTCGTGATCGCGACGGCAGTCGGCCTGACGATCATTGCGTTCAACCCGTACTTCGCCGGCCTGACCGCCGCATCGACTGTCGCGATCTTCTCCGGCTGGCGCGTCCTCCGGAGAAGGCGGCCGGATCTCGATCCCTCGCACCGCGCCACCTGGCTCGACTGGATCGTCACCATCGCAGTGCTGTCCGTCGCCACTGCGCTGCTGATTCTCGGCTGGACCGGCCGCATCGGGAGCAACCTGCCGGTGGTGTATGCGCTGGGCTACGGAACCAGCGCGTATGCGCTCTACGATCTCTACCGGTTCTGGCGCCCGCTGGGGTTTCCCTTCGGCCCGAACCTCTGGATCTACGAGCATCTCGTGAAGATGATCGGCGGGTACTTCGGTGCGGTTGCGGCGTTCTCGGGAAGCGTGCTCGTGTTCCTCGATCCACCCTGGCGACAGCTGTGGGCAACAACGGTTGGCCAGACCCTCTCGGTCATCCTTCTCGTGTACTACTATCGGACGATGAACCGAAAGACGGCATCGCACCCACGGCCTTCGTGACAGAGCGGCATCCCGCAGGGCCCTGGCGGTGGGCGGCGCTGTACGCGGTCGTCGTTACGAGCGTCAGCGCGGCCTTCTACATCGTCGGCAACTACCGCTTCGACGGCCTGCGAATGTCGTTCGGTCGCGCCCTGGCATGGCAGGTCGCCATCTATGGGCTATGGGCGATGAGTATCCCCGCCATCGCGTACGCCGGACGACGCCGGCGAACTCGCCGCGAATCACCGGCGAACCGCTGGACCGCGCCGCTCCCCGGGTACCTGCTGGCCTGCGTCGTGCTCGTCGCCGTGCACTCGGCGGCATACGCATGGGTGACGTGGCTCGTCAGGCCGGCCGGCCCGGACGGCCGGGCGCAATTCGCCTCCGTGGCCGGCGAGCTGATGATGGAACGCTTTCCGATCAACATCCTGCTCTTCTGGTCGATCGTTGGCGTGCTTTACGCGGTGGATCATGCTCGCGCGCTGCAGGAGCGCGAGCGTGTCGCCGGGGCTGTCGCGGCGGACCTGGTCAGGGCGCAGCTCCACACGCTGCGCGCGCAACTGCAGCCGCACT
>JACDHQ010000664.1 GCA_013820975.1 Gemmatimonadaceae bacterium | reverse complement strand
GCGTGTCATGACCCGGGTGGGGATCGAACCCACGACCTGCGGATTAAAAGTCCGATGCTCTACCGGCTGAGCTACCGGGTCCGGCTCTCCGAGGCCGAAAGATAGCGCGGCCAGGCGAGCCGGTCATCCGAGCGTGCGTCAGTTGGCGATCGCGTAACCCGAGAGGTGGTCGGTGACGAAGGTGTAGCGTTGCGCGACCTTGTCGTCGGTGCCGGCCATCAGGGCAAGCAGCGCCTTCGTGCTGTCGTCGATGTAGTACACCGACAAGTGCGCGAGGACCGAGGAATTGCCGCGGCAGCGTGAGTAGTCGATCGTCACCAGCACCGGGAGCAGGAACTGGAAGCGATCATGGCCGACGGCCGTGACCTGCACTTCCATCAGCCGGGATGCCGGGACGGTCACGTCGAAGGTCTGCGGGAACAGCACCGCTCCTGGCGGGATCACGATCGTCGTCCCGCCGGCGCTGACACTCCCGCCGAGCAGTCCGATCGTGCCCTGTGCGCTGACCGCGGCACTCGACTGGCAGGCGACCAGCGTCGGGCGCGGTGCGGCGGCCGACATGCTCCCGACCTCCGGGACACCCGGTCCGGCGGCCGGAGCCGTCGGCTCGCCGCACGAGGTGGCCACCACCAGCATGCTGGCGAGTGCAAGTCCGATCGACGGATATCCGGTTCGCCGCATGGTTCCTCCGACTGGTGGTTCAGGTGTGGCTGCAGGCACCCGGCCTCGGATGTCATGCCATCGTAGTTGCATGACCCGCGCCCGGGTGTGCCCTCGGTCACCGGTGCGCGGAGACATTGGCACGTTATACTTTGCCCCCAATGCCAGACTCTGCGGTGTTGCTCAATGAGGGAATCCGCGCCGAGAAGCTCGGCATGCTCGATCGCGCGCTCGCGGCCTACGAGGGTGCGGCCGGGCAGCAGGACGATGCCGATGTCGCCGCAGAAGCACTGCGGCGCATGGCCGACGTGCACCGGATCCGGTGCGACTGGGATGTCGCAGTCGCGGCGGCGCGACGCGCGCAGGAGGTGGCACGCGAGTCCGGCCTGCCGGTGCGTCACGCCGAGGCGCTGAACGCCGAAGCCAGCGTCTGGATCGCCCGCGGCGAGCTCGAGACGGCGCGTCCCCTGCTCGAGGAGATGGCCACCGTGAGCAGGACGTCCGCCTGCGTGGCATCGCGCTCCAGAACCTGGGCGCCGTGTACGCGCAGCAGCAGGACCTCGATGCGGCGGAGCGTGCATTCGCGGAATCCCACACCTGCTTCGAGCGGTGCAGCTACGAACGCGGGCAAGCCATCGCGCTCAACAATCGCGGACGCGTCGCCCTCGACCGCGGCGACGCCGCACGTGCCACCGACGTACTGGCGCAGGCCGTGCGCGCAGCGCGCGACGTGGAGGACGAGGAGCTCATCGCCCTCGCGACGACCAACCTGGCCGAGGCCACGCTTGGCACCGCAGACTACGCCCGGGCCAACGATCTCGTGTGCACTGCGCTCGGGCATTTCCGCGAGAGCGGAAACCGCTGGCGTGAGGTGGAGTGCCTCCGCCTCCTGGGCGTCATCAGTGCACGGCGCGGCCACACCGTGGAGGCACGGCGCTGCCTCGAGCGCGGGATGGCGCTTGCCCGCGAGATCGACGCCCGCCTCGAGGTTGCGGCGATCTCCACCGAGCTGGACCGCCTTGCGGAACCTTCCAAACCCTGATCACGCCCCCCGTGTAGGGTGAACATCCGGCTCCGGCCCCCGCACGTAGGCGTTCGGCTTACGCTGGTTCCGCACCCTGCCCGACATCCCCGCTCGGCTCTGCGCTCCATCGTTCGGAGCAGGGAAACAAGACGAGCCATCATGGGACAGAGGAGGGTGACCCAATGACAACCGCAACTGTCGAGCAGGTCCTGAGGGCGACGCCGGTAAAGGGTCCCCCCGGCCCGATCATCGTTGCGAGCGACGGTGGCGCTCCAGCCGCCACGGCCCTTGCCGTCGCGAAGCTGTTGCGCGACCGGACCGGTGCCACGATCCGGGTGGTATCCGTCGTCGAGCCGCTGGCCGCAGTGGTTCCAGCTCCCATGCTGCTCACTACGCCT
>JACDHQ010000663.1 GCA_013820975.1 Gemmatimonadaceae bacterium | reverse complement strand
CCGGATGGGGTCAGAGTCGGCGCGCGTTCGATACATCGGATCCCGGATGGGTCAGAGTCGGCGCGCGTTCGATACGTGTCACGGTTCCATGTCGCCACCGTGAGGCTAACCGGCAGCCAGACTTGTCGTCGCCCGCTCGAGCGCCGCCGTCGCCGCGTCGAAGCGCGTCACCAGGTCGGCCAGCTCGCTTGCAGCCAGCGCCGCATCACCGCGCCGCGCGGCCTCCACCACCGAAGGAAAGACGACGTTGGAGTACCCGTTGTTTTCATCCGCCGCGTAGATCAGCGTCCGGTACCATGGGCGGGTGCGCAGCCCCTCGGCACGCGTCAGCGAGCGCTCCACCTGTCGCAATGCACCGTTGGCGGCGACCAGCCTGGCGCGTGACACGGTGCCCGAGAGCGCCGAGTCGCGAGCGGATGCAAAGCGCGTTGCAGCGGCCTCCATCCGGTCGATCGCCGCAGCCAGCCCGTCGCTCGCCGGCCGCTCCCCGGGCAGCCGCGCCAGCTGCCCCAGCTGCCCCAGCTGCGCATCGAGCGCCGGCAGGTGGCGTCGCATCGTCTGCGCAAACTCGGCGTAGTCGTACGGCAGGACGTCCGCGTTCGCGAGCCGCAGCAGCATCGCGCTCGCGATCCGCGCCGCGGCCGCATGGTTCGCGAAGGCGGTGTCGCCGAAGGTGGTCATCCACTCGTAGGTGTCGTAGTGCGAGTGATAGATCCCCCCCGGCCCGCCGAACCCCCAATCCGCGTGCGGGATGCCAAGATGGTTGTAGAAGCCGGCGAAGTCCGAGCCGCCCCCCGGGTCCCCCATCGCCGGTTCCGCACCCGCCGCGACATTCCCCATCCGCCGCCACGCGTCGTACACGCTGCCCTCCCCTCCCGGATACGGCACGCCGCGCACGACACTGCGAAGTGTGGACCGCAGCGACGGCGACCCGCCGGCACCAAAGGTCATCATCCCCGAGGCCGCCACATCCTGGTTGAGGTACGCCACGCCACCACGCGTGAGCTCGGCCGCATGCTTCTCGACGTACTCCGTGGAGCCCACCAGCCCCCACTCCTCGGCATCCCATGTTGCGAAGATGATCGTCCGCTTCGGACGCCGGCCGGCACGAACCTCCGCGGCGATCGTGCGCGCCGCCTCGAGGACGCTCGCCGTCCCGCTCACGTTGTCAACCGCACCGGCATTCCAGGAATCGCGATGCGCGCCGATGACCACCATCTCGTCGGGAAACTCGCTGCCGCGCACGATGCCGACCGTGTTCCAGATCGGCTTGAACCCGCGCGTCGCCCGGTCGTCACGCACCATCACGCGCGCCGTGACGGGGCCCGGCCCAACGTGATATCGAAATGGCAGTCCCCCCTGCCATGTCTGGGGAATCGCCGTGCCGCGGATGTCACGGAGCAGCTCCGCCGCGTTGCCGTAGCCGATGGCGATCACGGGAATCGTCGCGACCCCCGGCATCTCGCCATCGGCGAGCCGCCGCGCACCATCGACGCTCGGCCATCCCGGCGTGCTGGGATCCCCCGTTCCATTGAAGATGCTGCCGCGCTGCACGCCACCCGGCGGGCGCATCGGTCCTTCGGGATACACATCGCCGCGGACATAGCCGTCGTCCTGCGGGTCGCTGTACATCAGCAGCGCCACTGCGCCGTGGCGCTCTGCCTCGCGCGCCTTGATGCCACGGTATGAGCGCCCATAGCGCGCGATCGCGACCTTCCCCTTCACCGACACGCCGAGTGAGTCGAGCTGCGCGTAGTCCTCGATGAGGCCGTAGTTCACGTACACCACCTCGGCCGTGACGTCGCCCTGCCCACTGTAGCCGTTCACCGGCAGGTACGCCGGTTGCGCCGAGCTTGCGTCGCCCGGCACCGGCGGCTCGAGGAGGTCGAGCGCGAGCGGCGACGGCGACACCCGCCACACCCCGGCGTCCACCGGATGCGGCAGCCACACGTCGTGCTGCTCCGCATGCGTCGCGATCCCCCACCCCTGCATCTGCGCGATGACATAGTCGCGGGTGCGCGCCTGCGCATCCGTGCCCGCGATGTGCGGCTCGGCGGTCAGTGCACGGACATAGCGGTGGAT
>JACDHQ010000109.1 GCA_013820975.1 Gemmatimonadaceae bacterium | reverse complement strand
GTCTTCCTCCATAACAGGCGGCCGTCCCGCCCGATGAGAAACGTCGTCGGCACCCCGATGACGCTGAAGCTCGGCATCACCCGCTGGTCGGGGTCGTGCCAGATCGTGTAGGTGACACCGAATTCACTGGCGAATCGCCTGATGTCGGAAGTGCGCCCCGCATCGTCGATGGACACGCCGACCAGCTGCAGGCCGTGTGGCGCATGCTCCCGGTGCAGCGCCTCGAGCACCGGGATCTCGTCGCGGCACGGGTGACACCACGTCGCCCAGACATTGAGCAGCACGGGCGAGCCGCGCAGCGCGTCGAGCGACACCGGCTCGCCGTCGAGCGTGCGAGATGCGAGACCCGGGGCGATGGCGCCGAGCTGCGCGCCACGTGTCGGCGCGCGCGTGGAGTCTCCATCGGTGCCGTCGGCGGTTGTGCATGCGGCGCCGAGTGCAACAGCTCCTGACATCGCAAGCGCAGCGAGCCGCCACTGCGCACGTGAGCGTGCTGCGCGCATCGGCCAGCGCTTCATCGTGACAGCGCTGCGCGCGCGACGCGGATTCCCGATGGATCGTCGCGCGTCGCACCCGGGACGGTCCACGCGAAGAATAGCGCTTCCTTCGTCGCCGCCATGCGCGGGAAGCCGCTCGAGCGCGAAGCAGTGCCCTGTGCGATGGTCACCGCAGGCTCGCGAGCCCCGCCACGTTCCCCCCCCTGCCGCACCCGCCGCACTCGCACCTCGGCGCGATCGCCGACGTTCTCGACCCAGGAGACCAGGGCCGCACCGTCCTCGAGCATCACGACGTCAACGCGGCCGGCAGGGTTGCCGTCGTCCACCCGGACCGGGACGCCGAATGTCGCGCCGCCGTCATTCGAGAACGCCACCTTCACCCGTGCGCTGTCGTGGGCGGCGGTAAACCAGGCAACCGCCACGCGGCGCTCGCGGGCGTCAACCGCTGGACCATTCACGGGACACGCGTTGATCGTCCAGGCGTCGGCATGCACCGCGGCTGGCGCAGTCCAGTTGCGGCCCACGCGGCGCACGATGTAGATGTCGCGCACCTCCTCGGCGGAGCGGTCGCGGTACACGATCACCGGCCCGTCCGATGTCCGCGCGACCGACGTCTGGCAGCAGTCGCAGATGCGCGTGTCGAGGGGAACCTCGGGGCCGAGGAGCATGTCGCGGCCGATCGTCGTGTGCATCAGCATCATCTCCTTCTCGCCGCCGGCGCCGGCCAGCACGTACTTGCGGCCGTCGAGCCAGGCGAGCGAGAGGCTGCCGTCGTCCTCGGGCCAGAGCGCGGCGAAGCCATGCTCGCTCTCCGTCGAGTCGCGATGCGGAATCACCCCGGCACTCCACGTGTTGCCGCCATCGGGGGACTGCGCGACGCGCACGTCGTAGGAATAGGTGCCCTCGCCGCTCTTCTGGAGCCAGTGCGCCGCGAGGCGGTTGTCCCCGAGGGCGACGATCGACGGGAAGTCGGCCCAGTTGACAAAGAGGTCGTGCGCGCGCGTCACCTCGCGCGGCTGGGTCCAGAGCGACTCGTCGCGCCGGGAGATCTTGAGCGCGAACGACGAATCGGGCTGCTGCTCGAGCCAGCTCATGAACACTTCGCCATCGGGGGAGACGGCGAGGTTGGGCTCCGCAGCCCACATCGGCGCCGGGCTGGCGATGCTGTCGAGGCTGGTGAATAGCGGCGCATCGGCGGACGCGCCGGGACCGGCGTCGCACGCGGCGAGCAGGGGGAGGACGAGCAGGGCAGCCGAGCGGGGAGTGCGCACGATTCCGATGGGGTGAGGGACTGACGGAAGGTTGCGAGGTGCGGGCTGGCTGTCCAGCGGTGAGGTGAATACGGCTCGGATCATCAACGGGCGCTCGCGTATCACCGCCGCCTGGCGCATCATCCGGAATGCGCGAGCCCAATCTCGAGATCGAGCGGAAGTACCTCCTCCGGGCGCTGCCGCCGGAGGCCGGGCGGTGCCGGTCGGTGCTGATCGACCAGGGATACCTTCCCGGGGAGCGCATTCGCGAGCGCGTGCGGCGCATCAGTGACCGGTCCGGCGAGCGATACGTGCGGACGCTCAAGCTCGGCCGCGGCATCGCGCGGCAGGAGTTCGAGGAGGAGACGACCGCGGAAGTGTTCGGGGCGCTGTGGTCGGTCACACGGGGAAAGCGGCTGCAGAAGCGCCGCTACTTCGTCCCCGAGGGACGGCTCACCTGGGAGGTGGATGACTTCACCGATCGCGACCTCGTGCTCGCCGAGCTCGAGATTCCCTCAGTGGACTTCCGCGTCGTCATCCCCGGATGGCTCGAACCCTACCTCATCCGCGAGGTCACGGAGGAAAAAGGGTTCGGCAATCATGAGCTCGCGCGGTAGCGGCGCCCGGCTCGAGGCGCGCCGCCCGGTCCACCGCGATCAGTCCACGCGGACTTCCCGTTCGGCGACGCCGCCGCGGGTGCTCGCTGCGCGCGCATGGAACACCCGGTCCGCTGCATCGAGGCGCAGCCGCACGGTGACGGTGCGCGACTCGCCACCGCCGAGCCAGAACTCCTCGGGTCGTCCCATGACGCGCGACTTCGCATCCTTCGCGAAGCGCGCGCTGACGAGGTCGGGCCGCACGATCTTCACGCGCTGCGCCTGGTCCAGCGCGGTGGGAATGCGCCCCGCATTGCGGACGGTCACCACCAGCACGTGCGTCGCGGAATCCGCCTGCGTTCCCGACAGCGCGCCCAGGCGCGTGTCCGTGATCTCCATCAGCGGGAGCGACTGCGCCATGTAGAGGTTGAAGAGCGCCTGGTTGCGTGCCCAGGGCTCCATCATCTCCGGCGGGCCATTCTGGACGTAGAACTTGGGATTGAACCCGCCGATCTCCACTTCGCCAAGCTGCGGATGCTGGTACTTCGTCCAGGCCTTGAAGCAGCGGCCGCCGAGGTTCTCGTCGCAGTACCGGAGCACCTCCCACTGCTCGACGACGCCGTTGCCGTCGTAGTCGCGCTCGCGGCCGCCGTTCCACAGCTCGTCGCCGTACCAGATCGCGCCGTACTGGAAGTAGCCGAAGTCCGGCGAGTGGCCGAAGAGGGGTGATGGGCGCGCCGTGTCACCGGTGATGGGATTGACGGGAATGCGCGTGTTGTAGGTCTTGAACACATCGCCTGCCCACGGATACTTCGTGATCGACAGCCCGACGGAATCGAAGTGTTGGTAGAGCGCGAGGTCGGCCGGGAACATGCACTCCTCGCTCACGCACGTACTCGGCGGCCGGAGGTGCATCGGCACCTGGGTGTCCATCGTGTTGACGACGCCGACGTTGGGGTGGGTGAGCAGGAAGAGCACGACCGAGCGCGTCTCCGGCTCGCTGAGCGGATACTCGCCGGCACCGAATTGCGTATAGCCGCGTCCCGTCTCGTCCTTCCCTGGCTCGGGGCGCCAGTTCTCCGGATAGTTGCGATGGAGGTCGAGGCCGCCGACGCCGTCCTCGTTGTACCGGCCGTCGAGGTCATTGTCGATCCCTTCGCTGTACACCATCCAGTCGCCGCGCCCCTGGGCGCGGCGCATGAGCCGCCGGCGTGAGTCGCGCGGGTCGATCTCCCAGTCTCCCTTGCCCTTGCCGACGAACTTTCGCATGTCGCGGATGTAGCCGTCGCCGTCGAGATCCTCGCCCGGGTCCTCGTCGAGCAAGCCATCACCGTCGGTGTCGTGCGGCCGCACCGTGCTGCGGTTGGCCTGCGCCGTGTGGCGGTACATGTCGGAGCCGTCGGGATTGTTGAGCGGCCGGATGTACACGGCCTTCCGGTCGAGCAGCGCGGTGACCTCCGGATCCTTCCCGTACCGGTCCACGAGATACCAGAGGAGATAGAATGCGGACTCGGTCGCCGTGATCTCCCCCGAGTGCCGGCCCCCCTCGAAGAACGCCGCCGGCTTGTCGGTGTGCTTCCCGGTCCGCGTGTTGGTGAGCGTCACCTGCCAGATGGGACGCCCGCCGAACGACTTCCCGACCTCGTACAGCGAGACGAGGTCGGGATGCTCGCGCGCCCACTTCTGCATGAACCACTCGATCTCCTCGGAGCTGTGGTAGTGCGCCCAGTCGATCTCGCCCGGCACCTTCGGCTGCGTCTCGGGATAGTTCACGCGCGGGAAGACGCTCGCGCCGGCGCGCTCGCCGGGGACGAGGAAGGTCTTTCGCGTGGTGTCGGTGGTGGGGAAGGGCGACTGCGCGCCAGCGGGCGCAGCAAGGGCAGACACGGCGATCAGGAAGGTGACCGGCGCGAGGAAGATGAATGGCGTGTGCATGGTGCAATTATGCGCACCGGGCATAGCTTACCGCCATGAGCATCCTTTCAATGGCCGCACGCGCGGCCCTGATGGCGTGTGCCGCCCTGCCGGCCGCCAGCGCCCAGGCGCCCTTCACGCTCACGGCGCCCGCGCCTGCCGGCTTCGACCGCGCGCTCGCGCAGCGGGCAACCCAGGAGCACCTCACCCGGCTCATCAATCTCGACACACAGAACCCGCCCGGGAACGAGATGCGGACGGCGCGCTACTTCGACTCCGTCTTTGCGCAGATCCCGGGGGTCGAGCGACACATCCTCGAGTCGGCGCCGGGGCGGGCGAACTTCGTGGCGCGCCTCCGGGCGACCCGCCCGACCAGGCGCCCGCTGCTGGTGATGGGGCACATGGACGTCGTCGGCGCCGACACCGCCAAGTGGGAGACCAATCCCTTCGTCGCGACGGTGAAGGACGGCTACCTCTACGGGCGTGGTGCGATCGACGACAAGGGGATGCTGGCGGCGACGGTCGCGGCAATGCAGCAGCTCGCGACGCGACGCGACCGGCTCACGCGCGACATCATCTTCCTCGGCACGGCCGCGGAGGAGGGGGGCCCGTCCATCGGCGTCGACGTGATGGTGGATGCGCACTGGGACCTGATCAAGGACGCCGAGTTCGCGCTCAACGAGGGCGGGCGCGTACGGGTGGCGCATGGCCTCGTGCGCACGGTGAACATCCAGACGACGGAGAAGATCTACTACACCGTCGAGGCGGTGGCGACGGGGCCGAGCGGCCACGGATCGGTGCCGCTCCCCGACAACGCGCTCGCGGCGCTCGCCCGTGCGGTGTCACGCGTTCACGCGGCGCAGCCCCCCGTGCGCCTCAACGAGACGACGCGCCTCTACTTCACCCGGCTCGCGGAGATCGAGCCGGACGCGCTGGTGAAGGGCGCGATGCTCGCGGTCGGCGATCCTGCCGCGACACCGGGTCAGGTGAACAGCGCCGCCGCGGTGCTGTCGCGCGACCCGCTGTACAATGCGACGCTGCGCGCGGGACAGTCGCTCACGCTGATCAACGGCGGGATCCGGTCGAACGTGATCCCGTCGGAGGGGAAGGCGACCTTCAACGTGCGGATCGTGCCGAGCGACGACATCCACGCGGTCGTCGCGGCGATGCAGGAGGCCGGAGGTGAGCCGTCGGTGCGCTTCACGCTCAGTGGCGAGGCGCGCACGGCGCCGCCGGTGTCGCCGGTGTCCACGGCGCTCTTTCAGGCGATGGAAGCGGCGGCGAAGGCGATGGAGCCACGCACGGTCGTCGTGCCCTTCATGTCCACGGGGGCCACCGACGGCGCCGCCCTGCGGGCCAAGGGAATCCCCACGTACGGCATCCTGCCGCTGCCGCTGCCGATGGAGGACGAGCTCCGCATGCACGGGGACAACGAGCGCACGCCACTCGCATCGCTGGGCTGGGCGGCCGAGTACCTCTACCGGGTGATGGTCGGGGTGAACTGAGCGGGGCGGGAATTCCTTGATGTTGCTGTTGCCAATGGCCCGGCTCGTTGCATCTTGGGACTGCCGACGATGGCGTCCTGACGCGCCGACCCAACCCCATCCCTCCTCCTCCCATGTCGGATCTCCAACTGCGCGCCCGCTCGACGACGGAAATCGTGGATGCCGCCGTCCAGCTGTACCGGCGCGAGCCGATGAAGTACATGCTGCTGACCGCCCTCGCCTATGCCCCGTTCGTGGTGCTCCAGCTGATGGTGGTCGGCGGGGCGTCGCGGGTCTTGGGGCCTGCCGTCGGGCCGACGTTGGTGCTGACCTACGTGCTGACGTTCGTGGCCTTTGCGATCATGAGCGCGGTGATCGCCCGCATGGCGGCGGCGGCGTACCTGGGAGAGGCCCGGGAGATCGAGGAGACGGTACGGGAGGTGCTCCCGGCGGTGCCGTCGGTCATCTGGAGCACGATCCTCAAGTACTTCATGGTCATGATCGGGCTGCTGCTGTTCATCGTCGGGGGGCTCTACGTGGTCGCGCGGTACTTCGCGACGACGCAGGCCATCGTCCTCGAGGGCACCGGTGCGCATGCGGCATTCCGGCGCTCGTCCGAGCTGTCGAAGGGGCTGAAGCGCCACGTGTTCAACACGCTCGCGCTGGTGTGGGTGCTCTACTTCATCGCGAGCGTGGCCGTCTCGATGCTGGCCGGGCTCGGGGGCGAGATCCTCATCACGATCGTCTCGACCCTCGTCGCGGTGGTCGTCTACCCGATCGTCGGCATCGCGGAAGTGGTGCTGTACTACGATGCCCGCGTGCGACAGGAAGGGTACGACATCGAGGTGATGACCGCGTCGCTCGAGCCGGCGCCGGCCGCCGGCGCCTGAGGCAAGGCTGACACTGCGCCCGGCCGCCTGATGCTGCAGCCGGTGACTCAGGCGATCCCGGCGGACGCCGTGCGCGAGGCCGTGCGCGGGATCGCGCAGGGGCGGGAGTATCACCGCTCCCTGCGCACCTCGCTCTTCGACCGCGTGTGGAAGTGGTTCAACGAGCTGCTCGAGCGGTTGTTCAGCGCCGCGGGCGACGTGCCGAACGCGCGGATGATCGGCATCGTCATCATCACGGTGATCG
>JACDHQ010000662.1 GCA_013820975.1 Gemmatimonadaceae bacterium | reverse complement strand
CCTGCGTCCTCCTCCAATCGGAATTCCTGCAGGCGCATCCCACGGGAGAGCCGGATCTCGGATCGAGTGGCGGCGCGGCGGGCGGGCCCATTACCGCCGGCGTCGGTCACGACGACGTCGACGATCGAGATCCCGGTCTCCGTCGTATCGATCGTCGAGGAGGCGAATCCGATGTGATCGCCGTCGCGCATCACCGCGTAGAACATCGCGCCCGGCGTGATGCGCAGGCCCATCTCGGCGAAGATCTCCGTGTCCGGGCGAAACAGCTCGCGACGCACGAGGAACGCAATCCCGATGGCCCACAATCCCAGCACCGCGATGGCGGTCAGTCCACGGCGGCTCATAATGACCGGTAGCTCATGCAATGGCGAAAGATGTCGGCTTCATCTGCTGTTTCCGTGACGATGGTGATGGCCACAGGAAACGTCGCCGCGCGAGCGACATGGGCCTCGAGCGCATCGGCAAGCGCCTGCGCACTGTCCTCGACGTCCAGGTTGCCGGCCCCGAGGCCGAAGGGCGCGATGCCGATGGACCGAAGCTGCCAGTCGACGGCGCGCTGGAGCACGCTGCGGAGCGCGCGGCGCACGCCATCGCGGGTGACCGTCTCGGTCTCGCTCTGGATCACGCCGTGGATCATCAGCTCCGCAGGCAGGTCGCCCGCGCCCGTCACGACGGCGGATCCCACCGGGAGCGGCTCGTGGACGTGCAGCCGGTCGAGCAGCCGTGGGCCGGCCGCGAGCTCCAGCCGCCGGATCACCGGGGTCAACGCCGCGAGGCGCGCGGTGGATGGCCGGGCCACGGCGTCACCCTCGTAGAACGCGAGGTCATCGACGCGGACCTCGACCGCCGGGCGTCCCGTCATGCCGGCAGCCCGCTCACGCGAGGGCGAGCGTCGTCTCTGCGTTGATCCAGCCGAGGTATTGCTCGAGCCCGGCCTCGACGGGAAGCGCGAGCAGCTCGGGCACCTTGTACGGGTGGAGCTCGGTGAACGCCGCGCGGAGGGTGTCGAGCCGGGCCGACCGCGTCTTGAGCAGGACCACCACTTCCTGCTCCTCGGCGATCTGTCCCTGCCAGCGGTAGAGCGACTTCGCCCCGGGCAGCAGCGTGCCGCAGGCGATGAGGCGGCGCTCGAGCAGCGTCCGGACGAACTGGTGCGCTTCGTTGGGCGAAGCGAGCGTCGTCAGGACGACGATGGCATCGGTGTGCGGCATGGGACACAAAGTTACGTCGGGCCCCCCGGCTTGTCTGCCCCCGGTCCGGCTGCGAGCTTACGCAGGTTATGGCAGAAGAAGCTCTCATCGTCCGTGGTGCCCGCGAGCACAATCTCAAGAACATCGACGTCACGATCCCCCGTGACCGCCTGACGGTGATCACCGGGCTGTCAGGCTCGGGCAAGTCGTCGCTCGCCTTCGACACCATCTACGCCGAGGGGCAGCGACGCTACGTCGAGTCGCTGTCGGCGTACGCGCGCCAGTTCCTGGGGCTGATGGAGAAACCCGACGTCGATGCGATCGAGGGGCTGTCCCCCGCGATCTCGATCGAGCAGAAGACCGCGGGGCACAATCCCCGATCGACCGTCGGGACGGTCACCGAGGTCTATGACTACCTCCGGCTGATGTTCGCGCGCGCCGGAACGCCGCATTGCCCGAACTGCGGGCGCGCGGTGCAGCGCCAGAGCGCCGCGCAGATCGGCGACATCATCCTCACCTGGGCCGCCGACACGCGCATCGAGGTGCGCGCGCCGCTCGTGCAGGGGCGCAAGGGCGAGTTCCGCGACCTCTTCGAGTCGGCGCGCAAGCAGGGGTTCGTCCGCGCATGGGTCGATGGCCAGCTGATCGAGCTCGCGGATCCGCCGAAGCTCAACCGCCGGCAGAACCACACCGTGGCGATCGTGGTGGACCGCCTCGTGGTGCGCGCGGAAGACCGCGCGCGGCTCGTCGATTCGCTGGAGACGGCACTCAAGCTCGCCGAAGGGGTCGTCGAAGTGCACGACGCGACGCGCGACACTGCCGAGATGTTCTCGGAGCGCTACGGCTGCCCGGCGTGCGGCCTCTCGCTCCCCGAGCTCGAGCCGCGCCAGTTCTC
>JACDHQ010000661.1 GCA_013820975.1 Gemmatimonadaceae bacterium | reverse complement strand
CCCTACAGCCGAGTGATCACCAGCGAGGCCCGCACGCGCGACGGGATGTTCAAGGCGCACCGCATCGGCGAGCGCCTGTACTTCGAGATCCCGCGCCGTGAGCTGGGCAAGGACATGCTCGTCGTGTCGCGGCCGGCGTCGGGCGGGAGCGCCACCGGGTTCTGGGGGGGCGGTGGCTCGCGCGTGGTCGCGTGGGAGCGCGAGGGGAACCGCGTGCTGCTCCGTGGCCGCTCCTTCGACGTGTCGGCCGACAGCGCGGCAGCGATCAGCCGCGCGATCACGGCGATGAACTACGGCCCGATCATCGCCAGCTTCAACGTGGAATCGTGGGGACCGGACAGCGCCGCCGTCATCGAGGCGACGCGCCTGTTCACGTCGAACATCCCCGAGTTCACACTCGTCAACAACATCCAGGCGGACCGCAGCTTCATCGAGCACGTGGCGGGAGCGGAGGACAATGTGAACGTCCTCGTGACGCAGACCGGGTTGACGACGCCGGCCCCGGCGCCGGCCCCCGGCTTACCCCCGGGGCGCGCGATGGCGACGTCACAGCGGCTGCTGTGGAGCATGCTCCGCCTGCCCGAGCAGCCGATGCAGCCGCGGTTGCACGATCGCCGCATCGGCCTCGGCTCGGTGCGCACGATCGACTTCGGCCGTCCCGAGCACGAGTCGGTGGAGCGCCGCTACGTGCGCCGGTACCGCCTGGTGAAGAAGGACCCGAATGCCGCCGTCTCTGACCCCGTCACGCCGATCGTGTTCTGGATCGATCCCGCGACGCCGGACTGGCTCAAGCCGTACGTGATCCAGGGAGTGAACGACTGGCGTGCGGCCTACGAGGGCGCAGGATTCAGCAACGCGATCGAGGGGCGCATCGCGCCGTCGGACGATCCGGACTTCTCGCTCTTCGACGCCCGCCGGTCGGCGATCTACTGGCGCCCGTCCACGGTCGCGAATGCCACCGGTGGCCAGATCGTGGACCCGCGCACGGGCGAGATCCTCAAGGCCGAAGTCAACATGTACCACAACGTGCAGAACCTGCTGCGCAACTGGTACTTCACGCAGGTCGGTCCGCTCGACCCGCGCGCCCAGCGCCTGCCGATGCCCGATTCGCTCATGGGCCGCCTGGTGCAGTATGTCGTGGCACACGAGGTGGGCCATGCGATCGGCTTTCCGCACAACATGAAGGCGAGCGCGATGTACCCGGCCGACAGCCTCCGGAGCGCGAGCTTCCTGCGGCGGATGGGCGGCCATGTCTCGACCCTGATGGACTACTCGCGCTTCAACTACGTCGCGCAGCCCGAGGACAACATCCCGGTGGAGCTGCTCGTGCCGGACGTCGGCCCGTACGACAAGTTCGCGATCATGTGGCAGAATACCCCGATCCCGGGAGCGCGCGCGCCGGACGACGAGAAGCCGACCCTCGATCGCTGGGCGCGGATGCAGGACACCATCCCGTGGCTGCGCTACGAAACGAGCGATGCGACGGCCGATCCGGCGGCGCTGACCGAGGCGGTCGGCGATGCCGACGCGGCGAAGTCGAGCCGGCTGGGCATGCGCAACCTGCAGCGCGTGATGGGGATGCTGCGGCCGGTGGCCGAGCGTCCGGGGGAGAACTACGACCTGCTGACGGAGCTGTACTCCAACGTCGTCGGCCAGTGGGGGCGATACAACGCGCACGTGGCCGCGAGCATCGGCGGCGCCGAGTCGTACGAACGGTACGGGACGGGCGAGCGCTTCAGCCCCTTGCCCCAGGCGGTGCAGAAGAACGCCATGCAGTACCTCAACGAGCTGGCGTTCCGCGTGCCCGCGTGGCTCGTCGATCGCGACGTGCTGCGGCGCGTCGAGCAGGAAGGGATCGTGAACCGGATCCGGACGGCGCAGCAGAACGTGATGAACTCGCTGATCTCGCCGCAGCGGCTCAATCGCCTGGTCGACTATCAGGCGCTCGCCCGTCCGGGGGAAGACCTGTACACGCTCACGGAGATGCTGCGCGACACGCGGAACGGCGTGTGGACGGAGCTCGCCTCGGGAACGACCGTCTCGATCCACCGGCGCAGCCTGCAGCGCTCGTATCTCGAGTCGGTGGAC
>JACDHQ010000108.1 GCA_013820975.1 Gemmatimonadaceae bacterium | reverse complement strand
CCTTGCGGGGTTCTTCGTGTGGAAGCGCGAGCTGCGCGGCGCCACGGTCCGGTGGATTGCCGTTGCCTTCGCCACGGCGCTCGTGGTCATGAACGCGTATCCGTTTGGGATGGAGAGCAACACGCTGGTGCTCGCAGTGCTGCACCTGCCCATCGCGCTCTGGCTCGCGATCGGCATCGCCTACGCCGGCGGCCGGTGGAACGAGGTCGCGCGCCGCATGGATTTCATCCGATTCTCGGGCGAGCTGTTCATCTACTTCGTCCTCCTCGCCCTCGGCGGCGCCCTGCTGGTCGGGTTCACGGCCATGATCTTCAACGCAATCGGCATCGACATCGAGCCGGTGATGGAGTCGTGGCTGGTGCCGTGTGGCCTCGCGGGCGGCGTGATCATCGCCTCATGGCTGGTGGAGGCGAAGCAGAGCGTCATCGAGAACATGGCGCCAGTGCTCACCCGCCTCTTCACGCCCTTTTTCGCCGCGGCGCTCCTCGTCTTCCTCGTGACGCTGCTCGTCACGGGCCGCGGGATCAACGTCGAGCGCGGGGCGCTCATCGCCTTCGACGCGCTCCTCGTCGTCGTGCTCGCGCTCTTCCTCTACTCGATCTCCGCACGCGATCCCCAGGCGCCGCCCGGCATCTTCGACGTCGTGCAGGTGGTGCTCGTCGTGAGCGCCCTCGTCGCCAACGCGTTCGCCCTGTGGGCCATCGTGGCGCGGATCGGGGAATTCGGGTCGACGCCCAACCGCCTCGCGGCGCTCGGGATGAACGTGATCCTCATCGTGAACCTCGCCTGGTCGGCCGTGCTGTACGTCCGCTTCCTCCGCGGTCGCGGCGGCTTCGCGGCGCTCGAGCGGTGGCAGACGGGCTACCTGCCCATCTATGCCGCGTGGGCAGCCCTTGTCGTGGTGGTCTTTCCCTTGGCATTCGCGTTCATCTAGCTGATAGCTGCCTTTTCCCAGGAGTACCGCATGCGCAGGTACGCAGGACTCGCCCTCGGAGCCATCCTCCTCGCCTCCCATCTTGGTGCCCAGGACCGCACCGCCGACGTCGATCGCATCTTCGGTGCGGTGACCGCGTCGGCTCCCGGGTGCGCCGTCGGTGCATCGCGGAATGGCACCGTCCTCGTCGATCGCACCTACGGCCTCGAGGATGTCGAGGGCGGCAAGCCACTCACCACGCGTTCGCGCTTCGACATCGGGTCGACGCAGAAGCAGTTCACCGCGGCGGCGATCCTGCGGCTCGTGGAGGATGGCCGGCTCGCGCTGGCCGACGACATCCGCAAGCACGTGCCGGAGCTGCCCGACTACGGCCACACCATCACGATCGATCACCTGCTCACGCACACCTCCGGCATCCGGGACTGGACGGGCCTGCTCCCGATGGCCGAGGAAGGGGCCGACGTCCTCCCGCTGATCATCCGCCAGCAGGGGCTCAACTTTGCACCCGGCACGCAGTGGTCGTACTCGAACAGCGGCTACGTGCTGCTCAAGGAGATCGTCGCGCGGGTGAGTGGCATGTCCTTCGCCGAGGTCGCCCGGACGCGCCTCTTCGAGCCGCTGGGCATGATGTCGACGGCGTACGTCGCCGACGTGCTGCAGGGTGGCGCCGACGTCGCGCTCGCCTACCGCAAGGATGGCGACGGCTGGCAGCGCTTCATGCGGCTCGGCAACGAGCGTGGCGGCGGCGCGATCATCAGCACCACATCCGACCTCCTCACGTGGAACGACGCCCTGACGAACAGCCGCCTCGGCGCCTTCGTCACCCGGAAGCTCCAGGAGGAAGCGCGCCTCGCGAGCGGGCGCACCGTTCGGTACGCGCGCGGCCTCATCCCCGATGACGCCGGCGGTGTCCCCGTCGTGTCGCACTCCGGTGGCGCCGCGGGCTACAGCACCTGGCTTGGCCGCTTCCCCACGCACGCCCTTTCGGTCGTGGTGATGTGCAACTTCGAGCCGGTCTCGGCAACCTCGTATGCCACCCAGGTCGCCAACCTGTTCCTGCCGCCGCCGGCGCCAAGTCCCGTCGCCGCCGCACTCGCGACGGCCAGGACCGTGACTGCGGGGATCGACCTGGGCCCCATGGCCGGGCTGTACTTCAGCGAGCAGACGGGCGACCCGCTCCGTCTCGCCGCGGCGGAGGGGGGATTCAGCATCGCCAACGGGCCACGGCTTGTGGCGGTTGCGCCGGATCGCTTCAAGCAGGTGCGCCCGAACCTGTTCTTCAAGTCGCAGGATGATGTCGAGCTACGGTTCCCGTCGCCTGGCGTCGCCGAGCTCGTCTCGCCGGACGGCGCGCTCGAGCGGTATCGCCGCGCGAACCCGCACGCGCACACGCCGGCCGACCTCCAGGCATTCGAGGGACGGTATCGGAGCGAGGAACTTGGCTCGACGTTCGAGGTGCTGCCTGCCGCAGGCGGGATCGTCATGCGCTTGGAGAACGCGCCGGAGCGGTCGATCGAACTCGCCGCTGCCGAGCGTGACACCTACGTTCGCAGCCTGATGGTCGTGCGCTTCACTCGCGATGCGAGCGGCCGCGTCACGGCGCTCGACTACGGCAATCCGGTCGTGCGCAACATCCGGTTCACGCGGATCGGTGACCGGGCTGTGGGTACGCGGCAGGATCAGTAGCTTCGCCCCGCCCCTCCTCCGCCTGCCGATCCTCCCCCGAAGCTCGAGCCTGACGACCCGCCGCCGGAACTCCCCGACCCGCCGCTCGACGGCGGCGGCAGCCGCGGGATCGTCTGCTCGCGCACGTCGTGCGCCTTGCAGTTCGCGCAATCGGTCGTCACTTCGGCGAGTCCCTCGCTGAGCTGCGTCGCGGCCGTGATGGTGCGCGTCGTGGCCTTGCTCGTATAGCGCCGGCAGTGCGAGCAGCGACTGTACCCGCTGAACCACCGCTTGTGCGGCACGACCGCCAGCTCGCCACAAGGTGCGCAGGTCCACACGTCGTAGTTCACGCTCTTGAGCGATTCCTCGAGCCGTTCCTCATCCGACAGCTCGGCATCGTCCTCCGTTTCGCTGAGCCGGTGCATCTTCTGCCCGCACTTCGCGCAGCGTCGCCGCCGGCGTCGCCACGCGACGGCGCCTCCGATCGCCGTCGCACCACCCGCGATGGGCGCGAGCCACCATGCGGCTTCGCGACCGAAGCCGTTGCCCGCCGTGCGATCGGCGACGTCGGCGCCGAGCACCGGGTTGTAGGCGGCTATGCCCGTCGCGGTGCCCGTCTCCTCGCGTGCGGCGGCAGCGAGCGCCTGCACTCCGGCGAGCACACCCGCGTCGAATCGTCCCGCGCGAAAGTGCGGGATGACGTGCTCATCCTGGATGCGTCCCGTGCGTGCGTCGGTGAGCACGCCTTCGAGCCGGTAGCCGATGCTGACGTGCGTCCTGCGCAGGGCAGGGGACCAGAGGAACACGATGCCGTTGTTCTGGTCGCGCTTGCCCACCCCCCACCGGCGGTGCAGCAGCAGCGCCGCCTGGTCGGGCTCGAGCCCGTCGAGCGAGTCGAGCACGACGACCGCCATCTCGACCCTCGTCGACGCCTCGAGCGCGAAAAGGGTGCTGTCGATTGCACGCACCGTCGCCGGCGAGAGGTGGCGTGCGGGATCGCTCACCCAGCCCGTGGACCCCGACGCATCGGGCGCCATGCGCACCGGATTGGGGACCCAGCGCAGGCGGCCGGAAAGTGGCGCCGTGTCCTGTGGCGGAACGAGGAGTGTCGCGGCCGCCAGTAATGGAAGAACGAGTGTCGTGATCATGGGGGGAAGGGGCTGCCTCAACGATGGTTGCTACCGGGGGAAGGGGCAATGATGACGGCAGCATTGGCAGTCCTTCCCCGGACGTTCTACCTTGGCAACGCTTGCCGGCGCTGCGTTACCCTGCCTCGACCTCGAGGAATCGACCATCGCGATACTCCAGAACCATTACGTCCTCGCCGTACACGACCTGCGCGGATCCGCACAATTCCTCGTCGATGCACTGCAGTTCGAGATCGTGAACGAACCGCCAGGATGGATCTTCGTGGCACGCGACAACTGCATGATCATGCTTGGCCAGTGTCCGGCGTCGATCCCGGCCGCACAACTCGGCGACCATTCGTACTTCGGATACCTGCGCGTCGACGATGTCGATGCAGTTCACCGCGAGATGGTCGCGCGTGGCTTCCCGCCGGATCGGGAGCCGGAGGACAAGCCGTGGGAGATGCGTGAGTTCGGTGTCCGGACCCCGGAGGGGCATCGCCTGCAGGTTGGCCAGTACACCGGCACCTAGACGGGTATTGGCACTCGCCGGTCAGGTGCGGTCGTACCTCCCCGCCCGCGCCGCGCGCTCCCGTGCCTTGCGTGCAACCTCCTCCCGGTTGCGCGGCTGCCCGCGGCTCTCGACACTTGCTCTCAGTCGCGAGGCCGACGTCGCGATCTCGGTGACTGCCTTGTCGAAGGCCGCCTGGTTCGTGCGGGAGGGCTTCGTCGTCCCGGCGATCTTGCGCACGAACTGAAGTGCTGCATCATGGATCTCCGCCTCCGTGGCCGGTGGCTCGACGTGGGCCAGCACCTTGATGTTCCGGCACATAATGTCTCCCCCGCCGATGAGTTTTCCTGCCCACAGGAGTCTATCGACCGAAAGCCCCACCAAAGGCCCCGTCCCAGGTGGCCGGCGCAACCGCCCGGGAGCACGAGGCCGTCCGCCGCGCGGCGCTCGACTACATCGACGGGTTCTACACTGGTGACTCCACGCTGCACCTGCGCAGCATCTCTCCAGCGGTGCGAAAGTATGGCTACTCGCATGAGGACGGCGCCTACGCCGCCATGGCCATGGAGTTTCCCGCCGGCTTCATGAACTTCACCCGCGCCGTGCGCGAGGGGCGGATACGGACCCCGGAAGGTGCCCCGCGCGAGGTGATCATCCACGAGGTGCTCGACCAGACGGCGAGTGCGAAGGTGGTTGCGTGGTGGGGGATCGACTACCTGCACCTTGCCAGGGAGAACGGGCGGTGGATGATCGTCAACATCCTCTGGCAATCGCCGCCGCTCACAGCACCCGCGTCATGAACACACTGTTGGCGTTGCGCATGTAGCTCGCGAACCGCCCGCACTCCGTGAAGCCGTGCCGTGCGTACATGGCGCGTGCCGTGTTGAAGTAGGCCCACGATCCCGTCTCGAGGCTCAGCCGCTCCATGCCGCGCGCGCGCGCGGCCCCGACGATGTGATCCAGCATCGCGGCGCCGAGCCCGCGCCCGCGCGCCGACTCGGCGGTGTGCATCGACTTGATCTCGCCATGCCGTGGGTCGAGCTCCTTCAGCGCCCCGACGGCGACGACGACATCGCCCTCCCACGCCGACCAGAAGGTGACGTCCGCTTCCGCGAGCCCCGACACGTCGAGCGCATGGGCGCACCCCTTGGCGGTCTCGGCGCTGGCGCGGGCGAGGTGCGTGCGGACGAGCGCGACGACACGCAGGTCGTCGAGTCGCCCTTCCACGATGTCCACCGGCGCCGCCGCGCCGGCAAAGTCGTGGATCACGGCGGCAAGTGCCTCGCTGCTCACCTGCTCGATCGGATGCGGAGCGTCCTCGAGGACGGTGAGGCTTCCCTGGGGAAGCAGGTCGGCGATGGTCGCCGATTCCTCGATGCTCACCGTCGTGTCCCGGCCGCCGACGATGACGCGGACCGGATTCGCCAGCGCGCGCACCCGCTCGTCGGTGAGCACCGGCTCGTCGCCGAGTGCGCGAAGGAAGTCAGCGGTGCGCGCCAGCACGCGCTCCCACCCGCCCGCACGCTCGTGTCGCGCGCGCAGCGACTCCGCGAACTTCGGCACCCTGGCCGCGATCGTCGCGGGGGCGAGCCGTGCGGCTTCCTTCGCCGCGGTCCGCGGATCCCACATGAACTTCGTCCCGAGCGTGGCGACTCGGCGCACGCGGTCCGGGTGCTGCAGCGCGAAGTGGAGCCCGACGTAGCCACCCATGCTGTACCCGAAGATGTGCGCGCGACCGACGCGATGGCCATCGAGCAAGTCGATGACGTTGCCGGCCAGCGCATCGATGGTGAATCCCGCACCACGCGCCGGGGCGCTGCCATGTCCCTCGAAGTCAAGGAGGTGCACGCGATGGTGCGGCCGAAGCGCCGCGGCGAGCGGCTCGAGCTGCGAGCTCGCGCCGAGCGCGCCGTGGAGGAGGACGATGTCGGTCGTGTCGCTCATGGGCTCCTTGATCGATCGGGCACCCCGACAGCCATTGCGGCAGGACCGTCCGAACACCAGAGCACGTAAGGTATTGCATTGTCCACCCCCTCGCCGCCGAGGCCCATCGGGCGCCGCCCTGATGCGCTGCGGCACGCTTCCCGCTCCACCGGCAGCCATGACCCGTCCGAGATCCCGCTTTCGCGCCGGCGCGTTGGTCGCCGCCGCCGTCCTGCTGCCTGCCGCCAGCGCGTGCGACAAGTCTGCACCCGAGGGGGCAGATACCGTCGCTGTCGGTGCGCCGTACCCCCCGCCCCCCGCGCCGGCGCGCGTCGCATCCGCACAGGCCGACACCGTTCCGTTGGAATCCCTGGTAATGTGGGATGCAGCCGGGGCGCAGGTTGCGCTCGCCAGCGCCGGCCTGCGGCCGCGCGTGGCTCGCACGGAACTGGTGGCTCCGGGGCTGCCGAACGGCATCGCCCTGCGCGTCGGTGACGCGGAGGTGCACTTGTTCTTCTTCGGCGACATTGCCGCCGCGGATGCCGCGTACCAGCGACTCGACGTGCGCAGCGTGCGCTCGGTCGAGCCCAGCTCTGGCGTGCCGGCGGGCATGATCAACAACAACATGCTGGCCGTCATCGTCGGTGGCGACGCGGCGCTGCGCCAGCGGATCGTGCGTTCGCTCCACCCCGGCGCCGAAGATTCGGGGAACGCCCACGTAGAGCCC
>JACDHQ010000660.1 GCA_013820975.1 Gemmatimonadaceae bacterium | reverse complement strand
GCCGCGCCCGTGCCCGTCGGAGCTTGGGAGGCGCGCGGCGCGGCAGCGTTGGTGTTCGTGAACGACGGGGAGCGTCACGAGATGATCGCCAGTTCCGTGTGGGGTAGCCCAACCGTCGGCGATTTGGCCCAACTGCCCCGCGTCCCGATCGTCAGCGTCACCGCGGCCGATGGTGCGCTGCTGCGGGAGCGCCTTGCGCGAGGTGACACCGACGTGATGATCGACGCCGCGGTCGATACGCGCTGGCGCACACTGCCGGTGCTCGAGGCGACCCTGGACGGCCCGGCGACGGGTGAGGAACTGGTGCTGCTCTCTGGACACGTCGATTCATGGCACCTCGGAGCCATGGACAACGCGAGTGCGAACGCCGTGATGGTCGCCGTTGCGGAGGCGCTCGCGCGGCGCCGCGGCCGTCTGCGCCGGCGGCTCCGCGTGTGCTTTTGGTCAGGGCACTCCCATGCCCGGTATGCGGGGTCTACCTGGTATGCCGACACGAACTGGGAGACGTTGCACGATCACGTGATCGCGCACGTGAACGTCGACTCGCTCGGCGGCGCCGGCGCAAGCGCTTTGGCACACGCAATTGCGTCCGACGAGTTGAGAGGACTGGGTGCCCATGCGCTCCGGGTCGGCGCCGCACTGCCGTTCGTCGGGAGCCCACCGGTTCGGGCCGGCGACCAGTCGTTCCTCGGCATCGGGGTACCGTCGCTCTTCATGACCCTCTCCGAACAGCCGCCCTCGGACGTCGGCGTGCGGCCGACCGGTGTCGTGCCATCCACTTCGGGCGGTCTCGGCTGGTGGTGGCACACGCCGGAGGACAAGCTGGCACGGCTCGACCCAAGTGCGCTCGAGCGGGACGCGCGGGTGTACGGTGTCGCGCTCTGGCGACTCGTGACCGAGCCCGTCGTGCCATTCGAGCTCTCAGCGCTGCTCGGGGCGTTCAGCGCCGCCCTGAGGCGAGCCGAAGAGCGCTGGGAAGTCGTTTCGGAATCCGCCCTCAGCGCCCGGATCGCGGCGCTGCGCCCTGGCGTGCAGGCGGTCGATTCCGCGCTGGTCCACGCCCGCTCGGTGTCGCTTCCCGATCAAGAGGCGGATCGTAGAGCGCACGCGCTGTGTCGGGCGCTCAACCCCGTACTGCGTACGCGAGCCGGACCGTTCGGTCACGATCGGGCGCTTCCGACGCCGGAACTGCCCGACCTGCTCGACCCGCCTGGAGCCAGTGAGGCAGCGCGAGATCGTGTCGACTGGCGTCACGTCGACGTGACGCTGCGGCGGGGGGTGAACCGGACGCTCGCGGCGATACGGGCGGCCGAGCAGGCGGTCGGGTAGCGTGCTTGCCGCCGGCGCGTGCGCCACGCGGAAGACGGTGCGCCCGTACGGTGTGATAGTACACAAGTACACCTGTGTCGGCGCAGTCGGGTACGCTTCAGCATCCGATGTGGAGGTAGTGATCTGAAGGAGCCCGCTCCAGTGGCTCAGTGATCGCGCTTCCGGAAAGGGAGCAACATGCTACGAATCCTCACTTTGATCGTCGCCTTCGGCCTCGTCCTAGGAGCGGCCACTGCCCAAAGCGGCCAGCGCGGCGGGAAGCTCACCGTCGGCATCCAGTACGAGCCCGTCACCCTGGATCCCCACGTTACGGGTCAGGCGAACGCTCGCCGGATGCTGCACAACATCGTCGACACGCTCGTCTACGGCGATAACGAGGGCGGACTCCACCCGTGGCTCGCCGAGAGCTGGGATATCAGCGACGACGGCCTCATCTACACGTTCTACCTGCGCCAAGGCGTGACGTTCCACGACGGCACGCCCTTCGACGCGGCCGCCATGCAGGCCACCTGGGATCGAATCATGGATCCGGCCACGGCGTCGGCCTCCGCCATCGCCGAAATGGGACCGTTCGAGCGCAGTGAGATCATCGACGAGTACACCATTCGCGCCTACCTCCGCAATCCGAGCGCCCTCTGGCTCCGCAGCATGTCGAGCGCTGCCGTCGCACCCGTGTCTCCCGCAGCCGTCGCGGCCCTCGGCGACCGCTTCGGCCGCGCCCCGGTCGGTACGGGACCCTTCAAGATCGTCGAATGGGCCGACAAC
>JACDHQ010000659.1 GCA_013820975.1 Gemmatimonadaceae bacterium | reverse complement strand
GGCGCCTCCTGGGTCGCCTCGGTGAGCCGTGTTGCCAGCGTGTCGAGCGCCTTCGCCGCCGACGATGCGGCGTCGGCGATGACGATGGGCACGCCGGTGTCGCCGCCGTGCCCGACGGGCGGGTGCAGCGGGATCTGCGCGAGCAGCAGGATGCCGCACTCGGTCGCGAGTCGCGCGCCCCCTCCCTCGCCAAAGATCGCCGACGGCTTGCCGCAGTGCGCGCACTCCAGCCAGCTCATGTTCTCGACGATACCGAGCACCGGCACGTTCACCCGCTCGAACATCTTCACCCCGCGCAGCGCATCGCCGACCGCCACTTCCTGCGGCGTCGTCACGATGATCGCGCCGTGCACGGGGGTGGCCTGCACGAGCGACAGTTGCGCGTCACCGGTTCCCGGCGGCATGTCGACGATGAGGTAGTCGAGCTGTCCCCACGCGACGTCGCCGAGGAACTGGTTCACGATCTTCATCACGATGGGCCCGCGCCAGATCGCCGGCTGGTCGCGATCGATCAGGAAGCCGAGGCTCATGATCTTCACGCCATGTGCCTCGAGCGGGATGATCTTCTCGTTGATCACCGAGGGCGGCTCGTTGACGCCCATCATCCGCGGGATGTTGGGCCCGTAGACGTCCGCGTCCATGATCCCCACGCGGAGCCCGCGCTTCGCGAGCGATGTCGCGAGGTTCGTCGCGACGGTGGACTTGCCGACTCCTCCCTTGCCGCTCGACACGGCGATGACCTTGCCAAGGTTGGGGTAGTGCTTCGGCTGCTGTGGCGGCGGCACCGGGCGGGCCGCCGCGGGCTCGTTCATCACGGGTAGTGCACGGCCGGCAGGGCGCGCCTCGCCGGCGGATTCCTTCACGTTCACGAATACCTCCGTGACCCCCTCGAGCGCTTCGAGCGCCTGGCGCACGTCGCGAGCGAGCGTGGGATCGTCCTGGGCGGAGAGCTGCAGCGTCAGCCGCACCTTTCCGGACTTGGTCGTCGCAATGTCCCGCGCCAGGTCGGCCGTGTGGACATCGGTGCCGTGGCGGGGACTCTGGACCTGCTGGAGCGCGGACTGGATGCGCGCGTGGAGACTGGCGGACATGCAGGGAAGCTAGGAGGGGAGCGAGCCGGATGGCAGTGAAGGCTCGGGTGCGGATTACCGCTCGCCGAGGTACTCCCGCGCTGCGCCCACCACCTGCTCCCGCACGTCCTCGAGCGACCCGACGATCAGCGCCCCCGAGGCGCGGGCATGGCCGCCCCCGCCGAACCGGCGCGCGAACGCATTCACGTCGGTGCCGGCGATCGACCGGAACGACACCTTCACCTTCCCGTGGCCGAGGTCCCGGAAGAAGAGCGCCATCCGGGTGCCCGCAATCGACCGCGCGTGCTCCACGGCCCCTTCCACATCCTCCGAGGTCCCGCCGTGCCGGTCGAGGACATCGGCGTCGGTCGAGATCCAGGTAAGCCCGTGCTTCGCATCCACCCCGAGCGTCGTGAGCGCCTCGGCGAGGATCCGCACGCGCGCCTCCGTCCCGTTGGCATACACGCGCTGGTACATCAGCTCCGGGTTCACCCCCTTGCTGAGGAGCTGCGCGGCGATCGCGAGGCACCGCGGCGACGTGTTCCCGAACCGGAAGCTCCCCGTATCCGTGAGGATCGCGACGTAGATCGCTTCTGCGACCGACGGCGTGATCTCGAGCCCGAGCACCTGGGCCAGGTCGAAGATGAGCTCCCCCGTCGCGCACGCCGTGGTGTCACTCACCACGATGTCGCCCGGCGGCTCGTCCGATGGGTGATGGTGGTCGATGACGAGCCGCGGCACCTTCAGCGTCCTGACCGTGTCGGCGAGCATGCCAAGCCGCTTGATGTCGCTGATGTCGAGCACGACGAAGGCATCGATGGACCTGAGCGCAGCAGGGCCCTTCGCCGACTGCTCGCGAAAGCTGTCGTGCAGCAGGAAGTCGAACGACGCCGGCCACGGGGTCGGGTTCACGATGCGCACCTGCGCGCCACGCCGTGCCAGCAGCTGCGCGAGTGCCGACTCCGAGCCGCACCCGTCGCCGTCGGCATTGATGTGGGTGGACAGGGCCACGCGCTTCGCGCCG
>JACDHQ010000658.1 GCA_013820975.1 Gemmatimonadaceae bacterium | reverse complement strand
ATGACCATTTCACCGATCGTCACCCCCGGTGAGACCACGACGTTCGTACCAAGCCAAGAACCCCGCCCGATGCGAACGGGCGCGACCTCGGCCATCCCCTGGAACTTGTACGGAATGTCGGCGTCGACGAACGCATGCGTGCCGTCGGCGATGAAGACGTTCGCGGCGAACATTACGTCCTCCTCGATCACGACGGAATCGAAGACCGTCACCTGCAGGGAGGCGGTAGCGGTGACGCGGTCGCCGAGCGTCAGGGTCGGCTCGAACGTCTGCGTTACATGCTTCCCATCCGGATGGTGAAGCCAACCACCACCTGGATAGGTGGTGCTGCACTTCAACACACTCCCCGAGCCAAGCTTGACATCCCGTCCGATGGTGATACGCGATGGGTTCACGATCGACCGAGGCATCTGCATCACAAAGCCCTCGGCTTCGCTCGCGAATTTCGGAAGTGCCCTTCGTTCTACGAAACGCTCCATGCGCGCGTAGACGCCGAGCATGAGGATTGCGACTCGCCGCGTGGTGGTGTTGATCATACGTCCAGTATGTCACTCCCCACGTGGCGCCTCATAGTCAGCATCGAGACCCCGCGTAGAACGTTCTCGGCCAGGTGCCCACGGCCTCATCCATCGACTGATCGATCACAGCCGCAGTGGGGCGCACGCGACTCAGTTGCGGCACGCGCGCTTGGTCGTCGAGCCGACCGTCGTCGGCGAAGGCTCGCCGCCACACCGGTGCACGACGACGACACTGATCGCGAACGAACTTCGCAAGGATGACGCCTCTCCAACGGAATTTGGTGAGGGTTCGACCGCGAGCCTCCGACAGGTGAATGTTTTGACGGCACATGATGAAGCGTCACGATGCTCTTCGACACGCTGCCGCGCGCGTCCGCCGAATACCATCCGCATCGATCTCTACGACACCACGCGCGGCATCGTGTTGGGAGAGTTCACGCCGGGACCAAGCCGTCGGGACGTATGCAATGCGAAGTGGGATGCGCGCCTCACGAAGCGCTGGTTCGAGGCGGTCGCAGAGATCGAGGCGGGTGTTCGGAGCGGTCGCGTCGTACCCCTCGGACTGGAGTAGGAAGCGACTCGTGCAGTGGCTCTGCCAGGTCGTGACATCCCTCATGTCGAGTGATTTCGTGCAACGAATATCGTACCGGATAGAAACACCGCTTTCTCGATCGAGGGAGCCTGTGCCCAAGGAGAGGAAGGTGGCGCGATCGAACACGATCGTAACGACCTGCGTGTGCGCGTTTCGAACGAGTTGAACGGCAGCGGCGAGGCCGAAGTATGCCTCGTAGGGCAGGCGTCGCTGGCCGCTCAAGGGCTTCTCGAAGCGCCGCTCGAAGTCGCCACGGTCGCGGTGCGGCCTACCTCCGTCGCTGTGATTGGAGCGCCACCGCACGACCTGCCGGGCATACCGCTCCCCTACACGACGACGTTGCAGGTCGTGCGCGATCACTTCGCGCCCATTGGAATCTCCGACGCGGAACTCTTCGCGCATCGGCGGCTGCGACTGCCGCTCTCGCCAGGTGTGAGCGCGGCTCGCCTCGAACTCGAATTCGCACGCGCGCTCACGCTCAGGACGAAGGAGGCGAGCGCCGTCGTGGAGCGGATCGGCGAGATCGCCGAGACGAGCGCAGATTGGGAGTGGGAGCTCGTACCGAGTGCCGTCATTCGACCGAGGGACCTCGCCGTGCACAGTTGGTCCGTACGAACCATGGGTCAGCATGGCCAGCGGTGGCTCCGGCGACGGTTCCGCATTGCACGAGCGACCCGTATGCCCTGGGAGCCAAGCTCTCACGGCAGGTTCCTCCTCATCGTCTGGCCGCCCATGGCGCCCTTGTTCGATGAGTTCACTGCATACGTCGACAGCCGGTATCCCGTGCTCACTACGCTCGACCTCGACCTCGACGACGCGGCGTTCGACGACTTCACGAGGCGCGTCTATCGCACCGAGGGGATCAGCGGGTGGCGGGTCGACGTGAAGCTGCATGCGATGCGCACGTTCGAGAAGAGGCTGCGCGTGCTCGAGATCGACATCGCGCGCCCTCGTTTCGAAGTCACGTCAGTCGGGCAGAGGATC
>JACDHQ010000657.1 GCA_013820975.1 Gemmatimonadaceae bacterium | reverse complement strand
GGGAGAGCACCGCCGCCCGGACGGTGCCGAGCGAGCGCTACCAACTGCTGCTCGCGCACCTCTACGCGCGCAGTGGCTCCGGTGAGCTCACGCTGGGTGCCGGCTCCGATCTCGACGCCTTGCTGACCGCGCTGGCGCACCTCGGAGTGCCCGCTCGACGGACTCGGGAGCTGCGCGATCTCGTGCTGCGCTCGACCAGCGGGGGACGCGGCCAGCTCCTTGCGCTGCTGACCGATCCGACGTGCCAGCTCGTGGGCGAAGCGCTACGCGATTCTCGGCGTCTGGACATCGATTTGATCGCCCGGCTTAGAGCTGCGGTGTCCGATGTGGACCACCAGATCGGTAGCATCTCGTTTGCCCGCCTGCAGCTGCTGCTCGCCCCGATCGCCGAGGTGTGCCAACGCCTGCGAGGTTCGGAACCGCTGCGGGAGCGCCTGGCTGCGGTTCGCTCCGAAGCATACCTGCTCGCCGGGCGGATCGCATTCGAAACCCGAGACGACGCGGTGGCTCGATACTGGTATACCCAGGCGATCAAGGCCTCGAGTGACCTTTCCGATCCGACTCGTCGGGCCGTGGTGCACACCAGCTTCGCCATGACGATACTGCACTCCGTTGGCGCCGGCGCGGCACGCGCGATCGTTGACGCGGCCGTTGCCGACGCCAAGTTCGGCTCCGAACCCCGGGTACGGGCGCGGGCGCACGCGCTGCAGGCAGAGGTCGCCGCGCGGTCCGGTCGCGCACGGGACATGGTTGCGGCGCTCAGGCTCGCCTGGCTCGACATCGGAACCGGCACTTCACCGAGCGGCGGGTTCGACAGTGATCGGCTGTGTGGTTTCGAAGGTGTCTGCGAGTTGCATGTCGGAACTGCCGAGCGGGCCCACGAGCACCTCGAACGATCTCTGGCTGCCCTGATCGCACCGCGCGATCAGGTGCAGCGCGGCATTGCTGGCACGGACCTCGCGATCGCGCGGGTGCGTTGTGGTGACGTCCGATCGGCGACGACGCTGCTGCACGAGTGCGTGGAGACCACCGCGGCCACCCGCGGACGGGTAGCTGCGCAGCGCATCGGCCGTGCCCGCCGCGAATTGGCGCCCTGGCGCACTGAATCGTTCGTCGCCGAGCTCGATGACCACATCTACGACGTGATGCTGGCGATCTGACCGATTCCGCGAGTAGGCCTGGAGCTGATCTCCAGACGTGCTCGGCGTCGGCACCTGACCCGGCCCACGTGTGTAGTCGATCACGAGGTGAGCAGCTGCAGCCCCGTGTTCGTGGCGGAAGTCCAGGTAGTCCTTCGGGTTCAAGGTGACCAGGGGGACAGCCGAGCGAGCAACGTCGCAGGAAGATGCCGCTTGATCAGCTTGGACACCACGTCAGTGTCGAGTGCGACGTAGCTCATTCGCCGCTACGCGAGGTCTGCGCGACGTGACTCGTACAAGAAGTCCAGGAACTCATCGACCTCCTCGGCCGAACCGAAGATCCCGTCCCGCGCGTAAAACTCCCCCGAGCCGACTGGTGATGTGCCCAGTATGCGCACCTGCTCGTCAAGACTTCTCCGGCGTCGACGAGGCTCAGGGACGTCCGGCTTGCGGTCCTTGCTGTCCATGGTCACGAAGGACCTCCTGTCCGGGCCGGATGAACCGCCATCCTCTCACGGAGAAACCCGATCCGGTTGATGTCGCAGTTCGCACCTCACCAGCTGCGCGCCGTGCCAGGAAATGGGCCACATAGTGCGGAGCAGATCACAACTGCGGCGCGGCGAGCGGGCGAGCAGGTCGCTCGGGCCACGAAGATTCGCTTGGACGTCGGCCGACGCGACCCCGGTCACAGTTGCCGGCCATCCTCGCCGCCTCCGGCATGCGGACGGGGCCATCGCCACGCTGCGGACACCACATCCGGGCCAGCGGTCGAGCCGCCGACGGACCCGGACTGAGGTCAGCTTCGCGCGGCGGTGACCGCGCCGTGGGCCAGCTGTAGCCACTGCGGGGTCGCCCACGGGGAGCGGTGAGTGATCTCCTCAACACAGAACGGGCCAGGGCATGATCCTCACAATGTCGTCAGCGCGGCCGCAGTAGTCGACGTCGCGACGTCCGGTGC
>JACDHQ010000107.1:1539-6911 GCA_013820975.1 Gemmatimonadaceae bacterium | reverse complement strand
GTCTGCGACCGGTACGCGCCCGCGGCGTAGGTGAGAACTTCGGTCTGTCCCGCCGAGTAGACCGTGAGGATGCCGTAGACGGTGAGCGACAGCGCCGCCAGGAGCAGCGGCACGTCGATCCGGATCTTGCCAGCCGCCATATCAGTCAGCGGCTGGGCGCGGCGCCGTCGTGTCGCGCGTCGTGCGGGGTCCCGCCACGATCGGCGGGAGGTTCTGCATGATGACCGGCGGGCGCACGTTCAGGTACTTGGCCATGATCGCGGTGGCGTAGCGCGCCGCCGTGTACCCGTGGTCGCCGAATTCCACCATCACCGCCACGACGATCTTGGGATCGTGGGCGGGGGCGAATCCGACGAACCACGCATGCGCGAGGTCGCTCCGGGTGTTCTGCGCCGTCCCGGTCTTGCCGGCGGCCACGACGTCGGGGAGCCGTGCGCTGTTTGCCGTGCCCCGCTCGGTCAGCACCTCGGTGAGTGCCTCGCGCACGGCGGCCGTCTGCGCCGGGGTGAGGTGCAGCAACTGCTCACGCGTCACTTCCTTGCCGTTGCTCACCAGACGGGGCTCTACCGCATAGCCGTCCTTCGAGGCGAACGCCGTGTAGAAGCGCGCCATGCTGAGGATCGTCTGGTCGTTGTCCCCCTGGCCGATCGCCTGGTTGAGCACGAGCGTCCGCGTCCAGCCCCCCTTCCCGAAGCGCTTGTCGAAATACGCCTCGCTGTCCGGCCAGCGCGGCTTCTTCTCCTCCGGCAGGTCGATGCCCGTCTTGCGGTTCATCCCCATCTTCACGCCACCGGCGAGAAGGCGGTTCATGTTGAGCTTGAGCCCGAGCTGGTAGAAGTAGACGTTGCACGACTTCGCGATCGCCCCGGAGAGGTCCAGGGCGCCGTGACCGTTCTTGTCCCAGCAACGGAAGTAGCGGCCATACGTGAATCCACCCGAACAGGAAACCGGCATGCGATCCGTGAGTCCGACGACCTTCTCCTCGAGGCCGACAGCGGCGGTCAGCAGCTTCCACGTCGACGCCGGAGGGTAGAGCCCCTGCAGCGCCTTGTTGTACAGCGGCTGCTTGGGATCCTCACGCAATTCCTTCCAGTACCCCGCCGGAATGCCACCGACGAAACGATTCGGGTCGTAGCCTGGTGTGCTGTGGAGCGCGAGCACGTCACCGGTCATCGGGTCCATCGCCACCGCACCGGCGATGATGCCATCGCGCGTGAACAGCGTGTCGACGAAGCGCTGCAGGGGCAGGTCGATCGTCGTCTGCAGGTGCTTGCCGGCGAGCGGCTGCAGGTCGGCACGCGCCACGCCCGCTTCGCGCACGATGCGCCCGCGTGCATCCACCTCGACGAACCGGCTCCCCTCCCGGCCGCGCAGCATGGACTCGTACTGCTTCTCCAGCCCCTGCTTGCCGATCAGCATCCCGGCCTTGTAGCCGCTGTCACGAAACGCCGGCCGCGCGAGCTCCGACTCGTTGATCTCCGCGATGTAGCCGACGAAGGCGGACAGCGCTGAGCCATCCGGATACGAACGCTTGGGCGCCGACTGGATGATCAGTCCGGGAAACTCGCTCCGGCGCTCCTCGAGCACCGCAACGACGTCATACGAGGCATCGGGGAGCAGCACGGCGGGACGCGATGGGCCGTCCCGCTGGAAGCGCCGGATCGCCGCTTCCACCTGGCCCTCGGTGATCGGGATGATGGTGCCGAGACGCTGCAGTACACCACGCAGCGTATCGGCGCGGGTCGCCATAACCGAGATCGAGTAGCCCACGACGTTCTCGGCAATCGGGGCACCGTTGCGGTCGTAGATGATCCCGCGCGGGGCGGGCATCGGGATCGACTGCAGCCGGTTCTCTTCCGAACGGAGCGAGTACTGCTCGTGATCCATGATCTGCGTCCGGAAGAACCCGGTCAGCAGGAAGATCAGGACGCCGGCCACGAGCACGCTCGCGACACGCGAGCGGCGGATGACTTCATTGGGATGAAAGCTCATGCGGTACGCGCCTCCAGGACAGGTCGGAGCAGCGTCAACGCCAGCACACCGGCGATCGCCGTCACCGCGGCCGACAACGATGACCACACCAGCAGCTGCATCACCAGCTCCGTCCCGCCGAGCTGGCGCGCCACGAGAAAGAAGATCACGTCGAACACCCACTTCCCGACGAAGAGGAAGAATCCGTTCAACGCGATGTTGTCGGCGAAGAATACCGCCTTCAGGTACGACGAAGCATACCCCACGACCGTCATTCCGAGCCCGCTGGCGCCGAATGCCTGCACGGAGAGCGAGTCGGCGGCGAGCCCGAGCAGGAGGCCGAAGACGGCCGCGAACCCCGGTCGCATGCGAACCGAGCCGAACACGAGCGCGACGAGCAGGAAGTCGATCCCTGCGCGCCAGCCGAGCAGCGGCCGCAGCGTGAAGTGCAGGACGATCAGGATGGCGCAGACGAGCGCCGTTCGGATGGCGACACCCCAGTTCATCGCGGACTCGTTGTGTCGACCGGGGCCGGCGTGACCGGCACTGGCGTGGTTTCACGAGGCGTCGAGGGAGCGGGCTGGGGGGGCACGGGCCGCGGTGCCTGCTGGGTCGGAGCCGGCCGGGCCGGGCCAGCCGGCGGCGTCCCCGCAGCAGCAGGGGGTGCCACTGTATCGGCCCCAGTGCGCCGGAGGCTGTCAGGGATCTGTGGTGCCAGGCGTGCGGCCGAATCGAGCACGGCCTGCCGCGCCGCAGCCGCCGCTGCGGTCGAGTCGGCCCGGCGCAGCGAATCTCCCGCGAGGGCGACGCCGCGAACGGCCGAGTCGAGGGCGGTGGTCATCTGCCAGACCCCTTCCATCCCCTCGTTGGCGCGCTGCTGGTTGATGATCATCACGGAGCTCACCAGCCCCGGGTTGACCGCAGGGCGGACCAGGTACGTCCGCGACCAGCTCCCCTCAGGCGTCTGGATCTCGCGCAGGATCGTGCCGACCGGGACGCCGCGCGAGAAGACGCCGCCGATCCCGGCCGCGTACACCACCGTGCCCGGCCTGATCTCACTGCGGTAGGGCACCCCGCGCAGCTCGAGCAGGTAGCGCACCGAGTCGGGCCCGGCATCGCCCAGATGGGGCGAGACGATCCCGAATGCGCTCTCGTCGGCGGTCATCGCGCTGGTGCGGAAGTCCACGTGCGAGAAGGTGATCGCGAGACTCATCGTGGGATCGACCGTGACGACCTTGCCGACGACCCCCTCGGGGGCAACGACCATCGAGCCGACGGTGACCCCGGCGTTCGATCCGGCAGTGAGGGTCAGCGTGTACGGCTCCGCGCGACCGGCCGAATGGATGGCCTCGGCCGGGACGAACCCCCAGCGGAGGCGGCTGCCGAGACCGAGCAGGCGGCGTAACTGGCCGTTCTCCGCCTCGAGGGCGGCCGCGTTGAACGCCTGCACCGCGAGCGTGTCGCGCGTGGCGGTCTCGCGTTCCGCCGCCACCCATGCGGCACGCCAGCGCTCGGCGCTGCGCTGCAATTCGACCAGGGGTGCCATGGCACTGCGCCGGAGCCCCTTGGCAATCGGCTCGCGCGCAGCGCCCGGGATGACCGAGATGATGAGGGCCGTGAAGAGGCAGACGACGAAGATCGTCAGGTCCACCTTGCTGCTGAATCGGGAGGCGCGGGCCACCAGCGCCTCAGGCGCTCAGGACGGACCAGTACTTCTCCTCGTCATCGAGGATGCGGCCGGTGCCGCGCACCACACACGTCAGCGGGTCTTCGTCCACGTGAATCGGCAGGTTCGTCTCCTGGCTCAGCAGCAGGTCGAGCCCGCGGATGAGCGCCCCGCCCCCGGTCATCACGATCCCGCGATCGACGATGTCGCTCGCGAGTTCCGGCGGCGTGATCTCGAGGGCGCGGCGCACGGCATCGACGATCTGCTGGACCGGCTCCTGGATCGCCTCCCGGATCTCGCTCGAGTGCACGCGCACCGTCTTCGGGATGCCGCTCACCAGGTCACGCCCCTTCACGTCCATCTCGCGCTCGTCGCCCACTGGCGCCGCGCTGCCGATCTGGATCTTCACCTGCTCCGCCGTCGCCTCGCCGATGAGCAGGTTGTAGTTCTTGCGCAGGAACTGCACGATCGCCATGTCCAGCTCGTCGCCGCCGACCCGAATCGACGTGTCGCTGACGATGCCCGACAGCGCGATCACGGCGATCTCCGTCGTGCCGCCGCCGATGTCGATCACCATGTTGCCCGTCGGTGTCTCGACCGGCAGGCCGACGCCGATCGCCGCGGCCATTGGCTCCGCGACCATGAACACCTCCTTCGCGCCGGCGCCGAGCGCCGAGTCGCGCACCGCACGCTTCTCGACCTCGGTGATGCCCGACGGCACGCACACGATCACGCGCGGCTTCACCTTGAACACGTGGTTCTCGATGATGAGCGTGAGGAAGTAGCGCAGCATCTTCTCCGTCACGTCGAAGTCGGCGATCACGCCGTCCTTCAACGGGCGGACGGCGATGATGCCTTCCGGGGTGCGGCCAAGCATGCGCTTGGCCTCGAGGCCGACGCCCTTGATCTTCTTCGTCTCGCGGTCGATGGCGACCACGGACGGCTCGTTGAGGACGATCCCTTCGCCCTTGACGTAGATCAGCGTGTTGGCGGTTCCCAGGTCAACGCCGATGGCGTTGGCGGGAAAGAGCGATCCTGCCTTGAAGAAGGGCCAGCGCATTACGGAGTGGTGTGGTCGCTCGTGCTAAGGCGGACAGCTCGCGCGGTATGCAAGATCTGAGCACCCTGCGCGGCGTCCCGGGGGTACGGGTAAGCTACCCCCCGTGGGGGGCTGTTGCAACATCGTGGCCCGCTTGCACCTGCGCGCGGCATCAATGCAAAAACGGGCCGGCGGATGCCGGCCCGTCATGCAGTGCGCAACTCAGGCGACGAACGACGCCGGCTCGTGAAAGGCGAGGTCGAACGCCTCGGCAACCCCACGGTAGGTCACCTGCCCCTCCACCATGTTGAGGCCCTTGAGCAGGGCACCGTTGTCGCGCAGCGCCTGTTTCCACCCCTTGTTCGCCAGCTGCATCGCGTAGGGCAGCGTGGCATTGGTCAGGGCGAGGGTGGAGGTGCGCGGCACGCCTCCCGGCATGTTGGCCACGGCGTAGTGGATCACCCCATCCACCTCGTACGTGGGATTCTCGTGGGTCGTCGGCTTCGTCGTCTCCACGCAGCCACCCTGGTCCACCGCCACGTCGGCGATCACCGAGCCCGGCTGCATCGTCTTGAGGTCCTCGCGGCGAATCAGCTTCGGCGCCTTCGCCCCAGTGATCAGCACGCCGCCGACGACGAGGTCCGCCGTCTTGATCTGCTCGAGGATGTTGTGCCGGTTCGAGTAGATGGTCTGCAC
>JACDHQ010000107.1:0-1529 GCA_013820975.1 Gemmatimonadaceae bacterium | reverse complement strand
CCGGCATCACGTCGGACAGGTAGCGGAGCCGCTCCAGCGACACGTCGAGGATGACGACCTTGGCGCCCATCCCGGCCGCCATCTTCGCGGCGTTGATCCCCACGATGCCGCCTCCCAGCACCACGACCTTGGCCGGGGATACACCCGGGACGCCGCCAAGGAGGACGCCACGCCCTCCGTAGAGCTTCTCGAGGTACTTCGCGCCTTCCTGCACGGCCATCCGGCCGGCGACCTCCGACATCGGCGTGAGCAACGGAAGCTCGCGGGTCGGCAGTTCCACCGTCTCGTACGCGATGCAGACCGGGCCCTGCTTCATGTGGGCCCGCGTCAACTTTTCATCGGCCGCGAAGTGGAAGTAGGTGAAGACGATCTGCCCCTTCTGCATGCGCTCCCATTCGCGCTCGATCGGCTCCTTGACCTTCATGATCATCTCGGCGCCGCGCCACACGGCCGCGGCATCGGGGGCGATCGTCGCGCCCACCGCCGTGTAGTCCTCGTCGGTGAACCCGCTGCCGGCGCCACCGCCGGTCTCGATGACGACCTGGTGCCCGGCGGTGACCAGGGCCTCGGCCCCGGCTGGGACGAGGGCAATACGGTTCTCGTTGGTCTTGATCTCTTTCGGAACGCCGATACGCATGGCTTAGCTGCGGTGTGAGTGTCGGAGGGGGCCGCGCTCGCGGCGCTGGAAAGCTAAGCGAGCCGCCGGCTACGCGGCGAGTCCCTTTGGACCGAGGCTCAGCACCGTGTGCGTGCCCGGCGCAAACTGCTCACGCGCAACCTCGGCCACGACGGCCGGCTCCACGGCGTCGATCTCGGCCAGCATCTCGTCGAGCGTGCGATACGGGTCGCCGTACAGCTCGACCCCAGCCGCACGGTACATCCGCGCGGTGACGCTCTCGAGCCCCAGGATGACCTGCCCCTTCAACTGGCTCTTGGCCATCCTGAGTTCCTCCTCGCTCAGCCCATTCGTCGCCACGTCCTCGAGCTCGGCGTCGATCGCGGCGCATGCCTCGCCGACCTGGTCGGGCGCCGTGCCGACGTACACGCCATGCATGCCGATGTCGGCATGGAACTGGTGGTACGTATAGACGCTGTAGGCGAGGCCGAGATCCTCGCGCACCCGCTGGAACAGGCGGCTGCTCATTCCGCCGCCCAACCAGTTGCTGAGCAGGATCACCGCATGGCGCCGCGGGTCGCCCTGGGGAACGGTCACGCCGCCGTAGACGACATGCGTCTGCGCGCCCTCCCGGTCGATGTGCCGGCGCTCGGGCGCGAGCATCGCCGGGACGGGGGGAGGTTCCGCCGCCCCGGGCCGTGCCGGCGAGGCAAGCCACCCGGTCTGCTCCAGCGCGTCGAGCAGCGCTTCGTGACGGACGTTGCCGCTGGCCGCCACGACGATCTGGGCGGGATGATACACCCGCTCATGCAGCTCGCGGAGCTCACGCACCCCGAGCGACTTCACCGTCTCCCGCGTGCCGAGGATGTTGTATCCGTACGGGTGGGCACCCCACATCTGCTCGTTGTGCAGC
>JACDHQ010000106.1 GCA_013820975.1 Gemmatimonadaceae bacterium | reverse complement strand
GGCGCCGTCCACGGCACGCAGCAGCGCGGGACCATCCCAGAGCGCAATCCCCTGCGTCCCGGTGACGTGCACCGCCGTGTCACCGGCAGAACGCCGGACTGGAGCGACGCGGTCGCCGCCGAACGCACGCCGGGAGAAGTTGTCCCGCGTCTCGAGGAACGGCGCCTCGACCAGGGCCGGGTCGCCACCGGGACGGAGTGCGACCGGCAGCACGAAGCGCACCATCACGCTGAGCAGCAGCATGACGCTGAGGGCCAGGAACGCGAGCCGGATGTGCCCCGCCACTCCCGACCAGACGACGATCAGCCCGGTGGCGACCGCCGTCGCCATCAGCACGACCGCGCCCGGGACGCGCACCTGCAGGTCGACCGCGGCAAACGCCCCGCTCGCGCCGCTCCCATCGACGAGGAGCGAGAACCCCTCGAGCCGGAACGCCCACGCGAACATCAGCAGGAGCAGGCCGCCGAGCACGGTGAGGTGGCGGCGAACGTACTCCGACACGTAGAGGGTGCGCGCGCGCCACCGGATGCTCGGCGTGAGTGCGTACAGCCCCACCACCAGCGCGATTGTCACCAGGAGCACGCGCTGCACCCACCCGAACAGGAGCAGCTCGGCGGGGAGGTGCGTGACGTAGAAGCCGAGGTCGCGCTCGAGGTACGGATCGCGCTCGCCGAACCGGACGCCCTCAAGGGCGATTGCGAAGTGCGGCCACGTATCCGCCGATATGCCAAGGAACGAGCCGACGACGACGGCGATGGCCGCCGCGGTGGCCGCGAGGTAGCGACCGGGCAGCTCCTCACCGAACTCGAGGTCCCCGATGCGACGCGGCAGCACGATGCTCACCACCGAGCGCCGGACGACGTAGAGATTCGCGAACAGGACGAGGGTCGCGAGCAGCGTGGTGCCGCCCCGGATGAGCAGGTGACCGGCGAGCGTCGCGCGTCCGAGTGCGGGCAGCCCCAGCGCGGCGTACCAGGCATGCTCGACGTAGAGGCTGGCAATCCCGCGCCCCGCGACCAGCACGAGCGCAGCTGCGGCGAGCGCACCGAGCACCCACCGGCGCGACTGCATGCTAGACGGCGACCCCCTCCGCCCGGAGGAAATCCTCGAGCTCCGTGCGAATCGCTTGCAGCCGCTCCGCACTCCGGGCTTCGTAGCGCGCCACGATCACCGGCTGCGTGTTCGACGAGCGGATCAGCCCCCAGCCATCGCCGAACAGCACGCGTACCCCGTCGACGTCGATCACGTCGTACCTCGACCGGAAGTGCGCCACCGCGCGCTCCACGATGCCGACCTTGAGCTCGTCCGGGCAATCGATGCGGATCTCCGGCGTGACAACGTAGGCCGGCACGTCGGCCAGCAGGTCGTGCACCGGGCGTCCTGCATCCGCGATGATCCGCAGGAGGCGCGCAGCGCCGTACAGGGCATCGTCGTGGCCGTAGAACCCTTCCGTGAAGAACATGTGCCCCGACATCTCACCGGCGATCGGTGCGGCGGTCTCCTTCATCTTCTCCTTGATCAGCGAGTGCCCCGTCTTCCACATGACGGGCCTCCCGCCTGCCGCCTCGATCGCGGCGGGCAGCGCCTGCGAGCACTTCACGTCGAAGATGATCGACTGCCCCTTGCCCGTGCGGGCGAGGACATCGCGCGCGTAAAGGATGAGAAGGCGGTCGCCCCACACGATCTCCCCGCGCGCATCCACGATGCCGATGCGGTCGGCATCGCCGTCGAACGCGATCCCGATCTCCGCGCCGTCCGCGCGGACCGCCTCGATGAGCGCCTCGAGGTTCTCGGGGACGGTCGGATCTGGATGGTGATTGGGAAAGGTGCCGTCGCTTTCGCAGAACAGGCCCCGCCCCTGCACCCCCAGGCGCTCGAAGAGCTGCGGCGCAACGACCGCCCCGGCACCATTGCCGCAGTCCCAGACGGCGCGGATGGGGCGGGCGAGCGGCGCGGTGCGACGCAGGACGTCGTCGATGTAGCGCTCGATGACGCTCTCCGTGCGCACGGTCCCCTGCCCTGACGACGGTCGCTGCGCGCCCGTCAGGGCGAACAGGCGCTGGATGTCGTCCCCGTGCAGGGTGCCGCTGCCCATCGACAGCTTGAAGCCGTTGTACTCGGGCGGATTGTGCGACCCGGTCACCTGGATCCCACCGACGACACCCACGTGGTGGAGGCTCCAGTAGAGCAGCGGCGTGGGCACGATGCCGATGTCGATCACGTCCACGCCGGACGTCGTCAGCCCATCCACGAGCGCATCGCGGAGGCCGTCGCCACTCGGCCGGTTGTCGCGCCCGACGGCGATCGGCCCGCTGACGCCGCGCTCGCGCATCAGGGCGGCGTACGCGGTGCCGATGGCGCGCGCGGCCTCGGTCGTGAGGTCGCGGCCGACGATGCCGCGGATGTCGTACTGCCGGAAGATGCCTGCTGCGATGGTCATCGGGACCGAAGCGAAAGCGGCGGGAGCAGGGGCCCTCGCCGCGTGGAGAAGGAGCGCTGCGGCACGATCAGGGGGCTCGCCCCACACTTGCATCGGGCGCCGGGTCGCCCCGCGGGGTCGCACGGCCGAACGCGCCACCGGGCGCCACCGGCGGAATCATCGCCGCCGTCCTGGGCACCGCGATCCGCGGCCGCGCGATGTTCGCATAGCGGATGATCAGGTCGGGAACGAGCCCGATGCCGATCGTCAGCGCCGCGGCGACGACGATGATTGCGCGGGTCATCCCCGTGGCACCAGCCGGGACGACCGATCCCTCGGGGCGCACGCGCATGAACATCACCATCACCACGTAAAGGTAGTAGCCGGCCGCGATCACGCTGGTGATCGCCATGACCACGACGAGCATGGTCTGCGGCTCTGCCGCCTCGAGCGCTGCCTTGATGATGTACCACTTCGCCAGGAATCCGGCACCACCGAAGAACGGGAAGCCGAGCAGCGCCAGCATGAAGATCGACATCGCGATCGCCATGCTCGGCTGCACGTGCCAGAGCCCCGAGATGTCGTCGGTCGTCACGCGCCCGTCGCCGGGACGCCCGAGCATGCTGATGACCGCAAAGGCGCCGAAGGTGGCGATCGTGTACGCCAGCAGGTAGAACACCATCGCCGACGCGCCCTGCGACGTGCCGGCCGCGATCGCGACAAGCAGGTAGCCGGCGTGCCCGATGCTCGAGTAGGCGAGGAGCCGCTTGAGGTTCCGCTGCGCCAGGCCGACCGCATTGCCGATGATCATCGTCGCGATCGCCAGCACGGCGACCGCCGGACGCCATGCGTCGGCCGCGAGGGGGAACGCCTCCAGCCAGATCCGGATGAAGGCGGCAAATGCCGCTGCCTTCACGGTGGCGGCCATGTACGCCGTGATCGCCGTCGGTGCCCCCTCGTACACGTCGGGTGCGTACATGTGAAACGGCACCGACGAGACCTTGAACCCGAACCCGACCAGCAGCATCGCGATGCCGATCAGGAAGATCGGACTGGCAACCAGGTTCATCGTCAGCACCCGCTCGCCGATCTCCGCGAGGCGCACCGATCCGGTGGCGCCATAGATGAGCGCCATGCCGTACAGCATGAACGCGGTCGAGAAGGCACCGAGCAGGAAGTACTTGAGCGCACCTTCCGCCGAGCGCGGGTTCCGCCGGTTCATGCCGGCCAGCGCGTACATGGCGATCGACATGAGCTCGATGCCCAGGAAGATCATCATGAGGTCGCGGGCGCCGGCGAGCAGCATCATTCCGGACGATGCCAGCAGCACCAGCACGTGCGACTCGGCGAAGTGGATCCCCACGCGCTCATTGTCCTCGATGCCGAGTGCAATCGTCGCGATCGTCCCGATGAGGATCACGATCGACATCAGCCAGCGGAAGTTGTCGACCGCGATCGCACCGTCGGTGGCTTCGAAACGGCCGACGTAGTAGCTGACCGCGACCAGCCCCAGGACGGCGACGCCGATCGCCGCGATGCCCACGGCACGCTGGTGCGCTGCGCTCTCGGGGCGCCAGGCGGCCCAGAGGAGGAGGAGCATCGCGCCCACCATGACGATGAGCTCGGGCACGACGGCGATGGTCAGGTGCAGCGGAAGCGAGAGATCGAGCATCAGCGTGCCCCTCCCGGAACCGTCGTCGCCTGGTCAACGGCCGATCGCGTCTCCACGAGGCGGACGAACCGCTCGGCGGCGGCCTCGGTGCGGCGAAGGATCGGTGCCGGGTACACACCCATCCAGATGATTGCAGCGATGAGCGGCGCCATCACCAGCAGTTCGCGCCGGTTGAGGTCGGGGATGTGCTCGTTCTCCGGCTTGTCGAGCGGATTGAAGATGATGCGCTGCACGGCCCAGAGCAGGTACGCCGCGGCGAGGATCACGACCGTGGTCGCAATGACCGCCAGCATGGGATAGGTGCGGAACGCGCCGATGAGGACGAGGAACTCACCGATGAACCCGTTGGTGCCGGGGACGCCGATGGAGCTGAGCGCCACGATGACCAGCAGCGTGGCGAAGAGCGGGATCACGCGGGCGATGCCGCCATAGGCCGCGATCTCGCGCGTGTGGCGCCGTTCGTACACCATGCCGATGAGGAAGAACAGTGCGCCCGTGGAGATGCCGTGGCTGATCATCACCATCACCGCCCCCTGGACGCTCTGCACCGTGAGGGCGAAGATGCCGAGCATCACGAACCCGAGGTGGCTTACCGACGAGTACGCGACCAGCTTCTTGAAGTCCGGCTGGACGAGCGACAGCAGCGCCCCATACACGATGCCGATCACCGCCAGCACGAGGATGATCATGCGAATCGTGTCGTCCATCGCAGCCGTCGGAAAGAACGGGACGGCCAGGCGGAGGAAGCCGAAGGCGCCGAGCTTCAGCATGACGCTCGCCAGGATCACCGACCCGGCGGTCGGCGCCTCGACGTGCGCATCGGGAAGCCAGGTGTGGAACGGGAACATCGGCACCTTCACCGCGAAGGCGAGGAAGAAGGCGCCGAACAGCCAGAGCGCGGCCGAGTGCGGCACGTTGGCCTGCTGCAGGATCACGTCGTAGCTGAAGTTCGGGATGCCCGTCACCGGGTCGGCGACGTTGAGCCCGAGGTACACGATGCCCACGAGCATCAGCAGCCCGCCGATCATCGTGTAGAGGAAGAACTTGAGGCTCGCGTAGATGCGTCGCTGGCCGCCCCAGATGCCGATGATGAAGTACATCGGCACGAGCATCACTTCCCACATCACGTAGAAGAGGAAGACGTCGAGGGCGACGAACACGCCCAGCATCCCCGTCGTGAGCACCATCAGCAGCGCGTAGTACGCATGCGCCTTCTGGCGGATCGACGTCCAGCTGCCGGCGACTGCCAGGACCATGATGAACGTCGTCAGCAGCACCATCATCAGGGCGATGCCGTCGATCCCCAGGTCGACCGTGACGCCCCACACCGGGATCCACGGCATCTGGAACCGGGACTGCCAGGCACTGGTGGCGGGGTCAAAGGTGAACCAGAGCCCGAGGGACAGGACGAACTCGAGTCCGAAGATGATGAGGGCGGCCATGCGCGGCCACGCCGCCCGGCCGCTCAGCACCTCATCGGCAGGCGTCACGAGCGCCGCGCCCGTCACGCGTGCGTCGCGCCGCGTTCCCGTCGCGCCATGCATCCAGAGCACGGCAGCGCCGAGGAGCGGCAACAGCAGCAGCGCCGGGAGGATCCACCCGTCGTAGCCGATCGAATTCAGGAGGGCAGCCATGCGATTACCGGAGAGTGAAGGCGCCGAGCACCACGATCACGCCCAGGACGATCACCCAGGCGTACGTCCCGAGCTGCCCCGACTGCAGGCGCGAACCGGTCCAGCCGACGAACCGCGTGAAGTAGGCAGTGCCGTTGACCGCGAGCCCGTCAATGAGCCCCGCGTCCACTCCGCGCCAGAGCAGGCCACGCGACACGTTGTAGGTGGGCTGCACGATGACTCGATCGTACGCCTCGTCCACGTAGTACTTGTTCAGGAGCACCCGTTCGAAGCCTTCCTCGGCCGGCGACTGCGCCTTGGGCACGAGCCGCTCGGGCTTGAGGCGCGTCCACGCCAGCGCGATGCCCCCGACGGCGATGAGCACCGCCGCCCCGATGAGGATGTACTCGGTGGCGTGCGAGAGGTGGATCTCGCTGCCACCGGTGACCTGCCGGGCAGCATTGCCGACCACCGGCTCGAGCCAGTGGTGCAGCACCCCCGTCGGCCCGAGGAAGCCCATCACCGCGGGCAGGTTGAACCACCCGCCGAACACGCTCAGGACGCCGAGCACGACCAGCGGGCCGGTCATGATCCACGGCGCCTCGCCAAGGTGCCGACGCTCCGCGTCGCCCGTGCGGTTGGGGCCGTGGAAGGTGTACAGCATCATGCGGGTCATGTACGCCGCCGTCATGAATGCCGCGGCGAGCGCGAGCACGTACGCGCCATAGAGCACGAACTCACCGGGGATGCCCAGCCACCGGGCTCCCGCAAGCGTCGAGTGGTCCCCCCGCGCGAACACCCCCGCGAGGATCTCGTCCTTGGAGAAGAAGCCCGCGAACGGGAAGATGCCCGAGATCGCCAGGGTGGCGATCCACATCAGCCCGAACGTCCACGGCATGTACTTCCGCAACCCGCCCATGTTGCGCATGTCCTGCGCATCATCGTGGTTGTGCGTCGCGTGATACGCCTGGTGCATCGCGTAGATCACCGAGCCCGAGCCGAGGAAGAGCAGCGCCTTGAAGAAGGCGTGCGTCATCAGGTGGAAGATGCCGGCCACGTAGGCCCCCGCGCCGACCGCCACGAACATGTAGCCGAGCTGCGACACGGTGGAATACGCGAGCACCTTCTTGATGTCCCACTGCTTCAGGCCGATCGTCGCCGCGAACACGGCCGTCAGCGCCCCGATCACCACGACGGGCAGCGAGGCGACCGGGGCG
>JACDHQ010000656.1 GCA_013820975.1 Gemmatimonadaceae bacterium | reverse complement strand
AGCGAGTAGACCGTCTTGTAATCGGTCCATTGCGGATTGCCGGCGAAAGCCGGCGCGACGAGATCGCGCGCCTGCCGCGCCACGATGCCGTCGATCTCGTCCACCCGGCACCCGAGCAGCGCGCCATGCTCCGGGCTGGCGCGCACGATCCGCAGGCCGTCGCTGAACCACCAGAGCCGTACCGGCAGGCGTCGTAGCTCGGTTGCGTTGCGCACCAGGTAGAGTCGCGTATGCGCGTTTCTCGCGAGCGCGATGGCGGTCGCGAGTGTCGCGATCACCTGGTTGTCGTGGAGCGTCGGGAGCTCGCGCTGCGTGCTATCGAGCAGCGCGACAGCTGACGACCGCTCTGCCGGGCTGAAACTCCTGTCGTAGGCGAGAAACCTCGTGCGAATCGCCGCGATGTCCTGTTCCCACGCCTCCACCCGTGAGGCCGGACGGGAGTAGACGGGCACGCGGGCGAGTTCCACCGGAAAGGAGTCGGTGCCCTGCCTCAGCCAGCCGTCGAGCTGGTCGTCGCGCCGCTGCAGCCGCAAGTGGACGGCACCTGGGCCATCACCGATACGGACGACCGCGCGGTCACCGGAGGCGTCCACTCCGCTGGCGCGCATCCTTTGCCCGAGCATCTCGAGCGTCACCGCCGGGCCGGCCGAATCGGCGCCGATGGTGAGCGTGAGAAAGCTCGGCCACTGCGGCGCCTGCATCAGCCCTTCCCACGCACCCGTCAGGAGCGGCGGCACGGTGCGCGGGGGAGCCTGCGCGCCGGCCACTCCGGTGGCAACAAGCGCGAGAATCGCAGGAAGGATGGCGGGGACGGTGGTCATTCGCATGGTGCTGCGACAGCGGGAGTCGGCAAAAGGTTGGAGCGCAAGTCCAGCGGAGCGACGCTACGACAGCGATTCGTCAGCCAGCCGCGCGCTGGACGTCATAGCGGAGATTCACGATGCCGCTGGGGGACACGGCCGACTCGCTCAAGGTCAGCCGTGTACGCGGCGTCCCGGCAGCTATCAGCGGAATGCCGCCGCCGAGCAGCACGGGGATGACGGCCACCTCCATCGTGTCGACGACGCCCGCGGCGAGCAGGCTCGCGCAGAGGCTCCCTCCGCCGAAGAGCCAGATGTCGCCGCCCGGCCCGGCGCGCAGCGCGGCCACGGCTGCACCGGCGTCCTCGCGCACCACGGTCACGGTCCGATGCGCTGCGGCGTCGAGGGTCCGCGAGAACACGTACACGCGCCAGCCCGCCGGCCAGGGAGGGGCGCCCGGCTGTTGCGTCAGCTCGTACGTGCGGCGCCCGAGCAGGACGGTATCGACGCCGGCATAGAGCGACGCGAAGTCTACGGTTGGATCATGGACGATCCAGTCGAGCTCTCCCTGCGTCCCGGCGATGTAGCCGTCGAGGCTCGCCGCCACCCGATACCGCACACGCCGCATTCGGGAACCCCCTGAAGGTTGTATGGCTGACGCCATGGCTCAGCCGGAAGCTTCGCACGGCGCGGAGCAGTTACGGCGGGGCGAAGCGGAGCGCATGCGCCATGAGTCGCGCCGCCATCCGCTCGGCCAGGGGGGACGCGCGGTTCGACATGACAATCAGGCTGATGCGGCGTTCGGGAACGCGCCGCACCTCGGCATAGTAGCCCCCGTCGCTGCCGTTGTGCATCAGGACGCGCGTCGCGTTCGGGAGCGACCAGACGTGCCAGCCGTAGCCATAGTGGTCGCTGCAGTTGCCGGCATCATCCACGCCCATGCACGCGTACGGCGCTTCCTGTGCCGCACGCACGGTGCCGGGGAGCAGCCGGCCCTCGTCGAGCGCGACGATCCAGCGGTGCAGGTCCCCCGCGGTGGCGTGCAGCCCGCCGTTGCCGGCGATATTCCATGAAGGGCCAGCCGCGCCCCACACGCGCACGGGGTTGATGCCGGTGTCCACCTCGCCCTTGTAGCGGCGCGCGATGCGGTCGAACATCGACGGCTCGATCGCGTCGTAGCCGGTGTTGCGCATCCCCGCCGGCGCGAGGACCAGGCGTCGCAGCGCCACCTCGTACGCCTCACCGCTCACCCGCTCCACGATTGCCGCGAGCAGCGAGTAGCCCATGTTGGAGTAGTGGTAGCG
>JACDHQ010000655.1 GCA_013820975.1 Gemmatimonadaceae bacterium | reverse complement strand
GCTCGAAACGGCGTCCTCGACACGGGCGCCGACACTCTTGCTCGGCACTGTAACTTCCGGTAAGTTTTCGTGTTATGCCATTTGCAGACCTCGCCGAGCGTGTCCAGGTGCTTCGCGAGCGGATCGCGGCGGCCGCCGCGCGTGGCGGCCATGCGCAGGCGGTTCGGATCGTCGCGGTGACGAAGACCCACGGGCCTGATGCGGTGGATGCTGCGTATGCGGCAGGCCTGCACGACGTCGGGGAGAACAAGGTGCAGGAGGCGACTCGCAAGATGGACGCGGTCTCGTCTCCGGTCCGGTGGCACCTCATCGGGCACCTGCAGCGCAACAAGGGCGAGGCGCTCAACCGCTTCGACCTGCTGCATTCGCTGGACAGCGCGCGGCTGGCCGATGCAGTGCACGCCGTCGGCCTCGCACGCGAACGGCCGGTGGACGCGCTGGTGCAGGTGAACGTGCTCGGGGAGACGACCAAGGGCGGCTTCGGGTTGACGGAGCTGCCGGCGCAAGCGGAACGCCTGACGGGGCTGCATGGGGTGCGGGTCGCCGGCGTGATGACGATGGCGCCGTTCGAGGCCGACGAGGAAACGCTGCGCACGGTGTTCGCCGGTGCGCGGCGCGCGCGGGAGCTGCTGGTCGCGGCCGGGCATCCGGCCACGGAGCTGTCCATGGGCATGTCCAACGACTATGAGATCGCGGTGGAGGAGGGGGCGACTCTCGTCCGCCTCGGCACCGTCCTCTTCGGAGCCAGACCGACATGATCGACGAGACTTTCCACCTGACCGCGCTCGACGTGCGCCGCTACGACTTCGGCCGGGCCCTGCGCGGGTACGACCCCGATCGGGTGGAGCAGTTCCGCGCCCAGGTCGCCGAGGAGCTCGAGCGGCTGTCGCGCCTCACGCAGGAGCTCGAGAGCAAGGCCCGCAGCTTTCACGAGCAGCTGCGCGCGTTCCGCGAGCGCGACAAGGCGCTGAACGAGGCCCTCGTCTCCGCGCAGCAGCTCCGCACCGAGATCCGCGACCAGGCCGAGCGCGAGGGGCAGCTCGTGCTGCGCGAGGCGCAGGTCGAGGCGGAGCGCAACATGGAGTTCGCGCGGGCGGAGCTCACGCGCATGGAAGACCAGGTCAGCGCACTCGATCGCATCCGACGCACCTTCATCGCGCAGATGCGGGCCACGGTGGAGCGCCAGCTGGCCGAGCTCACCGCCGCCGAGGAGACGTCGCCAGCCCGGCTGAACTATCCGGGGTCCAGCGGAGCAGAGCAGGGGTGACCGCAGGCGCAACGACGCCGCGCTTCACCCCGCTGCCCGCGGATCGCGCGCCGGCCGAGATGGAGCAGGAGCTGCTGGCGCGGTGGGAGCAGGAGCAGCTGTTCGAGCAGACGCTCGAGGCGACGAAGGCGGGGGAGCCGTTCGTCTTCTTCGAGGGGCCACCGACGGCGAACGGTCGCCCGGGCATCCATCACGTCTTCGCGCGGACGATCAAGGACCTCGTCTGCCGCCACCGGGCGATGCACGGCCGCTCCGTCGCGCGCAAGGCGGGGTGGGACACGCACGGGCTGCCGGTCGAGATCGAGGTCGAGAAGCAGCTCGGCATCAGCGGCAAGCAGCAGATCGAGGAGATCGGCGTCGAGGAGTTCAATCGCCGCTGCCGCGAGAGCGTGTTCACCTACCGCGGCGACTGGGAACGGCTCTCCGCCCGCATTGCCTACTGGCTCGATTACGACACGCCGTACGTCACGTACTCCAACGACTACGTGGAGAGCGTGTGGTGGGCGCTGGCGACCCTCTTCGACAAGGACCTGCTCTACCGCGGCTACAAGATCCTGCCCTATTGCCCGCGCTGCGGCACCTCGCTCTCCAGCCACGAGGTCGCGCAAGGGTATGAGGACGTCGAGGACCCGTCGATCCATGTCGCGCTTCCGCTGGAAGGGGGCACGATGCGCCGCATCCTCGTGTGGACGACGACGCCGTGGACGCTGGTGTCGAACGCCGCGCTCGCCGTGAAGGCAGACCTCGACTATGCCGAGGTCGTGCGCCGCACGGGAGACGACCGGCGGTCGCTCATCCTCGCGGAGGCGCGCGTGCCGGCGGTGCTCGGCGCCGACTGGGCC
>JACDHQ010000654.1 GCA_013820975.1 Gemmatimonadaceae bacterium | reverse complement strand
CCCCGTATGCGTCGTCGGTGCGCACCGCCGCGTCGCTTGCCCAGGGAACCCCGGCCACGGCGCTTGACGATGCGCTGCGCGGCGTGCCGGGCATCCAGGTGGACAACCGCTTCAACTACGCCCTCGGCGAGCGCATCTCCGTGCGCGGGGCGGGCGCCCGCGCGCAGTTCGGCGTGCGCGGCGTGCGGGTCCTCATCGACGGCATCCCGGCGACGCTGCCCGACGGCCAGACGACGCTCAACCAGGTGGACCTCTCCACCGTCGATGCGGTGGAGGTGCTGCGCGGACCGGTGTCGTCGCTCTTCGGCAACGCCGCTGGCGGCGCGATCCTCATCGAGACCCGCGGGCCACCGGCCTCGCCGTTCGCCGCGCGAGCGACTGTCACGAGCGGAAGCAACGGGCTGCTGCGCACCCTCGGCGAGGGCGGCGGCTCGAACGGGCAGCTGGGCTACATGGCCCGCGTGTCACGCGTGGCCTTCGATGGCTTCCGGAGCCACAGTACCGCCGAGAACACGTACGCGGCAGCGCGGTTGTCGTGGCTCGGGACCCGCAACGCCGTGACGGCCTCCCTCAATGCCGTCCGCTACGAGGCGCAGAATCCAGGCTCGCTGTCCGACTCGCTCCTGCGCGCCAACCGGAATCGCGCCTTCCAGAACAACGTCGCCCAGGCCACGGGCGAGACCGGCTCGCACCGGCAGGCAGGAGTGCAGTGGCGGCGCGCCCTCTCGGCCGAGGATGCGCTCGAAGTGACTGGGTGGGTCATCGGCCGGACCGTGGACAACCCCATCCCGGCGCGGATCGTCGTCGTCGATCGCCGTGCGGGCGGCACGCGCGCGCTGCTGCGTGGTGATCGTGCGAGACTCGCCTGGTCCGCTGGCATCGAGCACGAGCGACAGCACGACGATCGCCAGAACTACCTCAACACCGCAGGGTCACGCGGCGCGCTCGTGCTCGACCAGGGCGAGCGTGTGTCGGCGATCGGCGCGTTCGCGCAGGCGAGTGCCCTGGTGCATCGGCGCGTCACTGCCCTTGTGGGTGTCCGCCACGACCGCACCGGATTCCGGGCAGAGGACCGGATCGTGACGGCGACCAATCCGGACGACTCCGGCCGTCGCACGCTCGATGCGCTGAGCCCCTCGGCCGGCCTCTCGCTGTCGCTCGACGGGGGAGTGACAGTCTACTCCAATGTGGGGACGGCATTCGAGACGCCCACCACGACCGAGCTTGCCAACCGGCCGGACGGGGCGGGAGGGTTCAATCCCACATTGGAACCGCAGCGCACGGTGTCGTACGAGGTCGGCGCGCGGCACGCACGTGGAGAATCCTCGGCACAGCTCGCGGTCTTTCACGCGGTGGTGCGCGATGCGCTGATCCCGTTCGAGGTTGCCAATGTCCCCGGGCGGCAGTTCTTCCGGAATGCGGGTCGCACCGGTACCCGCGGCGTCGAAGCCGCCGGCTCGACGCCACTGGGGGAGGCCATCAGGGTCGAGGCGAACTACACCTTCACCGACGCGCAATTTCGCTCGTACTCGATCGGGTCGGCGACGTACGACGGCAACAGCGTTCCGGGCGTCGCCCCCCACCGCGCGGGTGCGAGCCTGTCGTACGTCGTCAGGGGCACAGCGCTCGCAGCTGACGTGCGCCACCAGTCACGAATGGCGGTGGACGATGCGAACACGGCGTGGTCGCCGGCGTTCACGCTGGCCGACCTTCGCGTGCAGGTGCGAGCGATCCACGCCGGGAAGGTGCGCCTTCGGCTCGCCGGTGGTGTCCAGAACGTGCTGGGCGCCGAGTACAATGCCTCGGTGGTGGTGAATGCGTTCGGCCGCCGGTACTTCGAGCCGGGGCCGGGCCGGACCGCGCATGTCGGTGTGACCGTGGACTGAATTGCCGTATTGCCGTTCCACGGGCGGGCTCCGACTCGCCGCCGTAGAACGGCACTCTCAATTGCCGTTTCACGGCCGGGCTCCGACTCTCCCCCGTGAGACGACACTCGATATTGCCGTGAAGCGGCCGGGCTCCGACTCTCCCCCGTGAGACGACACTCGATATTGCCGTTAATCGGCCGGGCTCCGACTCTCCCCCGTGAGACGACACTCGATATTGCCGTGAAG
>JACDHQ010000653.1 GCA_013820975.1 Gemmatimonadaceae bacterium | reverse complement strand
CCTGGACGAGTGGACCTACCGCGGCTACGGCGGATTGCGCGAGCGCCTGCTGCTGTTCGGCTTCGCGCTGCTCGAGCCGCTGGGCTACCGCCAGCTCACGACGGTGTGGCGCCTGCGCGGCCTGGTCAAGTACCTGCGCGGGAACACCGAGTGGGGCGTGATGACCCGCACCGGCTTCGCGGTCGGCCCGACGCAGGGCTGATCCATGGTGCCACCGCGATTCGTAGTGCGACGAAATGGCCGCCCGTAGGATCCTGTCGACGTCCGTACGGTCCGAGCATCCGTCCGGGGGGCGTGTTCCGGCTCGCCGGTCTGGGGATGACGCGCGCATGACCATGTCGGCGTACCCCTCGCCGGGATCGTCCGGGCGTTCCGCCACCCGTCGTCCGGCGGGCCCCGACTCGCTGGCCGCGCGCGCGGTGCTTGCCGTGGATCCGGCAGGAGCGATCACGGCGTGGGGCGGCAGTGCCGAGGAGATGTTCGGCTACCGGCCCGAGGAGGTGCTCGGCAGGTCGGTGGGCATGCTGCTGCCCCCCACCGTCGGCGACGAGGAGATGCCGCTGCGCCGTGCGCTCGAGGGCGAGGTGGTCGACAGCGTCGTGACCGAGCGCCTGGCCAAGGCCGGCGACGTCGTCCCGGTCGCCGTCAGCGCCGCCCCCACCTTCGCCGGCGGGGCGGTCACCGGAGCCGTGGGCTCCTACACCGACCTGCGCACGTACGAGCGCACCGAGGCGCGGCTGCGGCTCGTGCTCGACACGACGCAAGACGCTTACGTGGCCATCGACGCCGGCGGCCACATCCTCGACTGGAACCCCGCCGCCGAGCTCCTGTTCGGGTGGTCGCAGGAGGAGGTGCTCGGCAGGCTGCTGCACGAGACGATCATCCCGCCGCGGATGCGCGCGGCGCACCTGCACGGCCTGCGTCACTACCGCTCCGGGGACGCCTCGCGCATCGTCGGCGGGCGCGTCGAGCTCTGCGGGCAGCGGCGCGACGGGACCGAGGTGCCCGTGGAGCTCAGCGTCGCGCCGATCGATCTCGGCGGCGGCGAGCTCGTCTTCACCGCCTTCATGCGCGACATCAGCGAGCGCACGCGAGCGAGAGAGGAGCTCGAGGCCAGCCGTGAGCATCTGCTCGAGGCCCAGCTTCTCGCGCGGCTCGGGAGCTGGGAGTGGGACCTCGCGACGGGTGAGGTCACGGTCTCGGACGAGCTCGCCCGCATCTTCGACCGCCCCGCTAAGAGCATGAATGCACGAGAGGTCCTGGCCACGGTGCACCCCGCCGACGCCGAGCGGGTGCGTGGTGAGTCGCGGGCGGCGATCGATGGTGGGGCGCCCTTCGTCTCGGATTTCCGCATCGTGCGCCCCGACGGCGACGTGCGCTTCCTGCAGGGCCGCGGGCGGATCGTCCGCGACCTCGAGGGACGCGCCATCAGGATGGTGGGCACCGACCTGGACATCACCGACCGCGTCCGCGGCGAGGCGGCCACGCGCCGGTTGGCGGCCGTCGTCGCATCGACCGACGACGCGGTGATGACGGCGACGCTCGACGGCGTGATAACGAGCTGGAACGCCGCAGCGCAGCGGCTCTACGGGTACCCGAGCGAGATGGCGGTGGGCCAGGCGGTCGGCATGCTGGTTCCCCCGCAGCGGACGGGCGAGGAGGAGCGCATCATCGAGGAGGTCCGGCTCGGCGAGCGGGTGCAGGGTCACGAGACCCAGCACCTGACGCGCGACGGCCGGGTCATCGACGTCTCGCTCACCGTCTCGGCGATCCGCGAGGATGACGGGCGCGTCGTCGAGATCGCCAAGATCGTCCGCGACATCGGCGCGCGGAAGGCCGCCGAGCGCGAGCTTGGCCGCTACACCCGGGACCTCGAGGCGCTCGCCCGCGAGGACGCGCTCACCGGGCTGCTGACGCGGCGCGAGTTCCACGGCGCGCTGGATCAGGCGCTCGATCGCGCGGATCGCCTCGCCGCGACGTGCGCGATCGTCCTGCTCGACGTCGACGGGCTGCGCGGGGTCAACGAGCGCGAGGGGCGCGCCGCCGGCGACGACCTGCTGCGCGGGCTGGCCCGCCACGTGCGTCGTAACTGCGCCGCCGATCACGTCGTGTGCCGCGT
>JACDHQ010000652.1 GCA_013820975.1 Gemmatimonadaceae bacterium | reverse complement strand
GCCGGGCAGAGGGCGACGACACCACGGCCGGAGCGCCGCACCTTCGCCAGGCGCGGCACGATGAGCTCGAGCGGAGATCCGACTGATGGGGGGGGAGCGGTCATCAATCGAGCCTGCTCTCGATCTCGTCGTACCAGCAGGCGGCGCAAAGCGAGCTCCGCGCCACGCGGAAGCTGGCCTGGCAGCGGTCGCACAGCGGCTCGAGCGACTCGTCCATGGCGCGCACCGCGTCGTCGATCGGTTCGGGGCGCACCAAGGCGAGATGCGGACGCGTGTCCGCGCCAGGGAGAGGGGGGCGATGGATCACGCGGCGGCGGTCCGGGAGGATGGTCGCACGTGCTTCTCGCACCACTTGGCCTTCGGGCCCGTGGGCGTGAACGCCGCGCCGCAGTGGGCGCACGGCTTCGGCGGGTAGGTACGAGCCTTCACGGTGCCGCGCGGGACCTCGGTCCCCGGCGCGGCGCTGACGATCGCCGGCACGGCCGGCCGCGGCTCGCCGCATCCGTCGCAGGTGAGCCGAAGCGTCGTCCCACAGCACGTGCACTTGAGGGCCGCGCCGATCGGCGTCGCGTAGTCGACCGGCGGGATGCGGGGGCAGCGGCAGGTACTCATGCGGCAACCCTCCGTCCCGGAGGCAGGACATTCCGCCCCTTGGCGATCATGTCGGCGACGTTGTCTGCCTGGGTGCCCGGGATGCCGTGCCGAACGCACGCCGGCGTGTCGCACGAGTGCAGGAGGACGATGCCGTCCGGGAGCGGCCCGTTCACGAGCTCCCAGGCGAACCGGTGCGCGAGCACGGTCCTGCGGCTCCCATCGAGGCGGGAGCCGAAGAAGAACACGCCGTACCCCTTCGCGTTGACCGCGGCGGTCCACGGCCAGCAGGAGACGTCGTCCCCCTCCGGCGGCACCTGCACCTTCGCCCAGAAGCGCTGCGCATCGGTGCGCACCTTCTGCCGCGCAGCTCGGCGCCGGCGCGACTCCTCAGATGGCGAGCGGCGCTGCCGCGGCTTCGTGCGCGGGCTCATCGGGCCCGTCCGTGGCGCGCCATCCACCGCAACGCCGCGTTGCGGTGGACCCATCCGAACACGTAGCCGACGGTTGCGGCGAGGGTCACGCCGCCAGCGAAGAACAGCAGGAACCACGGGCCCGGATCACGCGCGGGCGTCGGCTCGGCGGTGACGGGCTGCGCGAGCGCGAGCGACGCCACAGCCAGAAGGAGCGCGAGCGTGACGGCGACGACGACGATTGCGAATGCGTTGCGACTTTGCGGGCGGTTTTTCCGATCCCGCCCGGGTTGCCCGCAGACAAATCCGGTGCTACGATACCGGTACAGCGGGTGGCGCTCCACGCTGTACCCCTGTGCAGTTACAGATGGTCGCAGGTTCGAGTCCTGCTCGGGGAGCCTAGTCTGCATCGTTCGTATCTCCTTTCGTAGTATCAGTTACGACGCTGATCCCTGCGGCCGAGTCCTTCGCGGATTCGGCCGTATTGCGTGTCCGTTGCGACTTGTTCAAGGCGCCTTCCCAGTCGGTGAGCCCGTCGACGGCGGTGAACGCCGTCCGGAACTGGTCGTCGCGGTCCTGGATGTACTCCGCCGCGCGGCGCGGATCGGTGTCGCCGATCGCGCGGAGCCCCATCAAGAAATTCCCGCTCGCCGCAGCGATGTCGCCGGCGAGCATCCGCCGGAGCGAGTGCGCCGCCTGGCCGCGAACCTTGGGCAACCCCGCGCGCTCCTCGGCGCGCTGCAGCGCCCACCAGAGCGACTGCTGGTCGTACGTCTCGCCCTTGTTGAGGGCAGAGACCGGCGGCAGCAGCCACGGGCCGTCGTAGCCCGACCGCTCGCGCCACTCGAGCGCGATCTCGATCGCCATCTGTGCGGCCAGGCGAAGCGGCTGCGCACGCTCGCGACCCATCTTGTCCCACGGCGCCCGCCACACGATCTCGCCGTGGTGCCAGCGCAGCTCGCCCGTCGCCATCGGCTCCATGAAGCCGAGCGTGACGTCGTCGGCCTGCAGGTGCAGGACGGCGTTCTGCCGGGCACCCTGGACGGCGCAGAGCGCGAGCGCGACCCACGCGCGCCACTGCGTCGCCTTCGCCGGATCCAGCTGGCGGTGGATCAGCT
>JACDHQ010000651.1 GCA_013820975.1 Gemmatimonadaceae bacterium | reverse complement strand
GTCCTCACTCATTCGCTCGCGCGGATTCCCGACCGCGCGGACCATCCGGCGCTCGATGTCGTCCAGGCCGCCGAAGGGATCGCGCAACTCCCCGGTCACGGGGTGGTACGCCATTGCGTTGATCGTGAGGTCGCGCCGGGCCAGGTCCTCGTCGATCGTCCCCCCGAATTCGACGGTCGCATGGCGTCCATCGGTGGTGACGTCGCGGCGGAAGGTGGTGACCTCGTGGAGGGTCTCGCGGCGGTCGAGGACCCCCACGGTCCCGAACTCGATGCCTATGGGAATCGTTCGGCGGTGCCCGAAGATCCGGCGCACCTGGTCAGGCGTGGCGGCCGTCGCGAGGTCCCAATCGAGATGGGCATGTCCCAGCAGCGCATCGCGAACGGCGCCTCCGACACACCACGTGCTGAAGCCCGCGTGTTCGAGTTGCTTCGCGATGTCGAGGACAGGACCGGGCGGCTTGATCGTCAGGGGAGGCAATGCGGGCTCTGCAATGGCGTGACCGGCGGTCAGAATGGGCGGTGTCGCAGGATAATGGGTGGATTCGGGCGTGAACGACCGGCTGGGGTGCAAAAACGGCAAACAGATGGCTATATTCATGGCTTCCACACACGTGCCGCAGCCGTCTCTCGCGGCGGCGGCGGCTCGCTGAACCCGGAGAACTGATGGAATCGATCCTGGCTCGCTCCAAGGCGACCGAAGCATTCAAGCAGGACGTGCTCCGATTCTCAGCCGGCGAGGAGCCAACGGTCATCGAGGTTCTCGGGTACGCCCCGCGCGTGAAGGTCGAACGCGTGCTCATCCAGATGCTGAACGCCGAGCCCGAGCTCGTGGTGCGGTCGGTCAAGGTTCGCGGCGCGTCGGGCTGCTCGGACTTCAGCGGTGAGGCGACGGTGGAAACCCCGACCGGGCAGCGAACCTTCGCATTCTCCTGGTGCTGCCGCTGGCGCGCCGAATCCGAGGGATGGAAGGACTACTTCGGCTTCCCCGACCAGATCCGCGCGGCGCGCGAGTTCGGCTGGGACTGCTTCCAGCGCTGGGCCGAAGTCGCGTCCGCGGGTGAGCCACTTTCCCCTGCCGAGCGCCCGCGGATCGAAGGCCTGATCGCGTGAGCTGATCACCCGTCGTCGAAGAGTTCGGCCATGGCAGCATGGTCGAGCCCTCCGCCGAGGGCGAGCATCAGGTCGATCCGCGCCTGCTGGGGGCGACGGTTGCCGCCGAACACCGCTCCCATCTCGAAGAGCCGGCGCCCACCCCCCGTGTAGCCGTAGGTGTGGCCCACGCGCCCGCGAACCGATCGCGAGCTGATCACCACCGGCTTCCCGTCCGCCAGCCAGCGTTCGATGCCGCCGCACATCGCCGGCGGAACATTGCCACGTCCCAGTGCAGCCACGACGACTCCGCGCCCGTCCGCGCGGGCCGCGTCGAGCAGGCGGCTGTCGGCACCCTGATACGCGTACACGATGTCCACCGGCGTGCCCAGCGCGTCGGGCATCACCACGGTCCACGTGCTCGGTGTCTCGCGCCGGTAGATGACGCGCCCCTCGTCGACGATGCCCAGCGGGCCGAGTCCGGGGCTGTCGAAGGCATCCTGCATGTGCGTATGCACCTTGGTGACGTCGAAACCCGAGAAGATGCGGTCGCCCATGACGACGAGCACCCCCTGCCCGCGCGACAGGTCGCTTGCGGCGACATGGACGGTGTTGATCAGGTTCGCCGGACCGTCCCATCCGAGGTCGCTCGCCGCGCGCATCGCGCCGGTGAACACGATCGGCTTGTCCGTCGCCGAGGAACGGGCGAGGAGGTAGGCGGATTCCTCGAGCGTATCGGTGCCGTGGGTGATCACGACCGCGCTGACTTCCGCCCGAGCGAGGTGCGCGAGCACCCGGTCGCGCAGCGCCCACATCAGCTCCACGGTCATGTGGGGCCCCGGGTACGCGCCGAACTCGTCCACCTCGACTTCCGCGACGTCCTCGATGCCGCGCGTCGCATCCAGGATGTCGCGCCCCGACAGTGCGGGAACGGCGCCGCCGAGGGCGGGATCGTGGCGCATGGAGATCGTCCCGCCGGTGAAGATTGCGACGATCATCCGCAGAGCACGCTCCCGCCGTTCACGTTGAGGA
>JACDHQ010000650.1 GCA_013820975.1 Gemmatimonadaceae bacterium | reverse complement strand
GCATCCAGCAGCCGATAGCGCTGCCCGCCGATCGTCGTCAGCTCGGTGGCCTGCTCCAGCGTCACCGTCTCCCCGCTGACATTGCGGAAGAGGAGCATACCGCTGGCGGTCCCGTCTGGCTCGCGGATCACCCCGCTGGCGGGAACCTCGATGGCGAACGGCACCTCGGCCGACTGCTCGCTGGCCTCGACGGCGAAGCTGGCATCGCTCGGGATCTGCGCGCCCGGCGCGGCGACGGAGTAGACGATGCCGGAGGAGATATCCGCTTCCCGCAAGGCGACATCGACCTCGACGGCCGGAAACCAGTACCAGAGCGCCGCGATCGCCACCGCCAGCACGACGAGGGCGACCGCCGCAATGCGCCCGAGGAGCCATGCGCGCGAATGACCCTCGCTCTCTTCATCCTCGAGATAGTCGAGCCCGGCATCGTCGATACGGACGAAATCGTCCTCAGGCTGCTCGCGGGAGGCGCTGTCACCATACAGCGAGCTTCGCCGTCGCCGCGACACCGCGATGGGGTCTTCGCCCTCCCCCGCTTTCGCCCCCGCGGCGGGCACCACGGTGACGGTGGACCTCGCGGGCTCCGCCTGCGGCGGTTGCCCGGCGGGGCGATGCTCCGGGCGGCGGGCATTGCGCCAGGAGCCGAACCCGACGCGGGGGCTCTCGTCCGAGCCGGACCGGTCGGTCTCCGGGCGAGCCTTGGGGGTCGCCAGCCCGAACATCGAGGCCAGCTGCAGCCGCAGCGAGTCGTCCGTCTGCACCCGCAAGCGAATGTGCTGGCGGTCGGCGTGGTCCTTGAGCGTGCGAAACTCGGTCGCCGTGAGCAGGATCGGGCTGTGGTCGGCTACCACCAGCGTGAGGGTCTCCCCGCGGTGACCGCCCAGACGCTCGAGCACCTCGGGCAGCGCCTCATGCTGTTCGACGTGAAACAGGTTGCCTGACGCTTCGTGTTCGCTGCTCATGATTTCGCCCGGCCCGCAGTCCGTTACAGACGTCGCGGGTCGGGTCGCACACTCCTCTCCCGGACGTGGATCGCCGGGGCTGCATTTCCTATGCCGTTGCGGCCTTCTTCGCGGTCACGATCTCGACAACCGCCGTGACGGCGTCATCGAGGCCGGCGACGTTCCTGCCGCCAGCCTCCGCGAGCTCGGGCCGGCCACCTCCGCGACCGTCGACGTGCCCTGCGACCTCACGAATGATATCCCCTGCGCGGATTCCCTGATCGATGACGTCACGCGTCACCATCGCCAGCAGGGCAGGCCGGTCATCGATCGCCGCACCCAGCACGATCACGCCGGACTGCATCGAGTCGCGCAGGCGATCCCCCATCTGCCGAAGCTCGTCACGGTTCTGGACCTCGACACGCTGTGCCAGCACCTTTACGCCACCGACATCGACGGCATGGGCAAGCAGATCCCCGCTGCGCGCGCCCGCGAGCTGGCCGCGCAGCTTCGCGATCTCGCGCTCCTGCTGGCGAATTCGCTCCTGCATGCCGACGACCTGATCGCGCAGATCGGTCCACGAGACCTTGAGATCCCGGCCGATGCTCTCGACCACCTGCTGCTGCCCGATCATGCGGGAAACGGCGTGCGTGCCGGTGAGCGCCTCGATGCGGCGCACGCCCGAGGCGACGCTGCTTTCCGAGGTGATCACGAACGGCCCGATCTCGCCGGTATGGCGGACGTGCGTGCCACCACAGAGCTCTTTCGAGAACTCGGCGATGGAGACGACGCGCACCTCGTCACCGTACTTCTCACCGAAGAGCGCGATCGCGCCCCGCTCGACCGCCTCATCGTAGGACATCTCGGCGGTCTCGACCGGGCGGTCGGCGACGATCTCCCGGTTGACGATCTCGGTGATCGTTCGGAGCCGGTTCGGGTCGACCGGTTCGAGCGCCGTAAAGTCGAAGCGCAGTCGATCCGGCGCGACCAGCGAGCCGGCCTGGCGGGCGTCCTCCCCCACCACCATCCGCAGCGCCCGGTGCAGCAGATGCGTGGCGGTGTGGTTGCGCCGGATCTCGGCGCGCCGCTCGCTGTCGATCGCCGCGGTAACCGGGTCCCCGACAGAGACGAAGCCCTCGATCACGGTGCCGACGTGCACGAAGAGGTCCGCCGCCGGCTTGTGGGTGTC
>JACDHQ010000649.1 GCA_013820975.1 Gemmatimonadaceae bacterium | reverse complement strand
GGGGGGCGAGGTCAGCGTCGCCGTCGAATCCGACGGCGTGCCGACATCGGCGGATGTTCCGCCGGCGCTCGTGCGCACCGTCATCGGTCGCGCGCTGCTCGGTGCCATCGACGCCGGCGGTGCCGAGGTGCAGCTTTGTGGACGGGAAGGCGCCACGGTGTTCGTGGTGTCGGGACGAAAGGGTGCGCCGGTGCTGGACGAGGCGACCGCCGGCGCGGCGCGCCGAGCCGGGGTTGGGGTACGACTCGATGGATCGCAACTCACACTGACGTTTCCTGCCGCTGCGCCGCCCCCGGCGCCGGTGGAAACGGCGACGCATGGAATCGCATGAAGCACGGGAAGATCCTGATCGCCGACGACGACAAGGCCATCGCCACCGGCCTTGGCGCGGTGCTCGGCGACGCGGGCTACGACGTTGATGTGGCCGAAGACGGCCAGCGCGCCCTCGACCAGCTCCGCACCCACACCTACGGGGTGGTGCTCGCCGACCTCGAGATGCCGAAGATCGACGGGATCACGCTGCTCAAGAGCATGCGTGAGCTGCAGATCCCGACCGAGTTCGTGATGATCACGGGCAAGGGATCGACCGAGCTCGCCATCGAGGCCATCCGTCAGGGTGCCGCCGACTACATCGAGAAGCCGCTCAACTCCGACCGGCTCGCGAAGCTCAAGGCGCAGATCCCGAAGCTGCTCGAGCAATACAAGGTGCAGCAGAAGAATCGCGAGCTCACCTCACGCCTCGAGAGCCTCACCCGCTACGCCGACATGCTCGGCCAGTCGGAGCCGATGCGCGGGGTGTATGCCGTGATCGAGGCCGTCGCGCCGTCCACCGCGAGCGTGCTGGTGCTGGGCGAGTCGGGGACCGGCAAGGAGCTGGTCGCGCGCGCCCTGCATACCAAGAGCGAGCGCGCCAAGGGGCCGTTCTTCGCGCTCAACTGTGCGGCGCTTCCCAAGGAGATCCTCGAGAACGAGCTGTTCGGCCACGAAAAGGGGGCGTTCACCGGCTCGACGAACGAGAAGCAGGGGGCCTTCGAGCTTGCGTCGGGGGGCACGCTCTTCCTCGACGAGCTCGCGGAGATGCCCCCGGACATCCAGGTGAAGCTGCTGCGCGCGCTCGAGACGCGGAGCGTGCGCCGGCTGGGCGGCAAGAAGGAGATTCCCGTGGACATCCGCGTCGTCGGCGCCACGAACAAGGACCTGCAGAAGGCGCTCGCCGACAACGAGCTTCGCGAGGATCTCTACTATCGCCTCGCCGTCGTCGAGCTCGTGCTCCCGCCGCTCCGCGAGCGGGGCGAGGATGTGCAGCTGCTCGCCAACGAGTTCCTCACGCGCTTCGCCGCACAGAACAACAAGCCGATCGAGGGCTTCGAGGACGAGGCGTGGGACTGGATCTTGAAGTACCACTGGCCCGGCAACGTCCGTGAGCTCAAGAACGCGGTCGAGCGGGCGGTGATCATGGCGCGCGGGGCGAAGATCACGGCGGCCAACATCATCCCGCGGCACCTCCAGACCACCGGGGAGATCCCGCAGACGATGACGATCGAGCTCGGGTCCACGGTGGCCGATGCGCGGCGCCAACTGGTGCTGCGCACGTTCGCCTCGACCGGCGGCGATGCTGCACGCACATCGCGCATGCTCGGGATGTCGAGCCGCGAGGTGGAGCACGACTTGCTCGCGATCGTGCGCGGTGCAGTGGGCGCGTCCGCCGGCGCGGCCGGCGCGGCCGGTGGGGACGTGGACGAGGGGGAGGACGGAGAGGACGGAGCCGTGGCTCCGGCAGCACGCGCGACGGCGGCACCTGCCCGCGGCGCTCGGAAGGCGGCGCCTGCGCGCCCGGCCGCAAAGAAGGCGGCCGGCAAGACCACCAGGAAATCCCGGTAACGGGAAGGGGCACTCTCAATGGCACGCTACGACCTCGGGGACGACGAGCCGTATGTCATCATCGAGAAGCAGGAGGGGAGCGTCGGCTCGCTGCTGCTCGGTATCGCGATCGGCGCCGGAGTGGCGCTGCTCTTCGCCCCGCGCTCCGGTGAGGAGACGCGGGCCGACCTTCGCCGTCGCGCCCGCGACGCAACCGACGCGGCTCGCGCTGCCGCCCAGGACGTGATGGACACGGCGGTCGGCGCGGTCGAGGAAGGGCGCCGTG
>JACDHQ010000648.1 GCA_013820975.1 Gemmatimonadaceae bacterium | reverse complement strand
TTCTTCGATCACGCCCGACGTGGTGCCAGACCCACTCAACTCGTGCGGGTTGGGACCCAGGCCGAACCCGGCTGGCTCCCTGCGCTCCGCCGGCCCTTCGCGGCCGGCTCCGCTTCGCTCGCGTTCTTCGATCACGCCCGGCGTGGTGCCAGACCCACTCATTGTGCGGGTTTGGGACCAGGCCGAACCGGCGCGAAGACGACAGCGCGGCGCGGGACGCTGGTCCCGCGCCGCTTTCTTACTTGGTCTCTCTGTGCGCCGTGTGCTTGCGGCAGAAGCGGCAGAACTTGCTGAGCTCGAGCCGTTCGGTCGTCTTCTTCTTGTTCTTCGTCGTGCTGTAATTGCGCCGCTTACAATCCTGGCACGCCAACGCGATGATGTCTCTCATGACGATGATTCCTTCACCGCACGGCTGACGCCGCGCTGTGCGCCTTCCCTATTCCACGATCTCGGAAATGGTACCGGCGCCCACCGTGCGGCCACCTTCCCGGATGGCGAACCGCGCCCCCTTCTCGAGCGCGACCGGCACGTGCAGCTCCGCGTTGATGCTCGTGTTGTCGCCGGGCATCACCATCTCGACCCCTTCCGGCAGCTTCAGCGATCCGGTGACGTCGGTCGTCCGGATGTAGAACTGCGGGCGGTAGCCGTTGAAGAACGGCGTGTGGCGGCCGCCCTCTTCCTTCGAAAGGATGTACACCTCGCCCTTGAACTTCGTGTGGGGCTGATCGAACCGGGCTTGGCGAGCACCTGTCCGCGCTCGACGTCGTCTTTCTCGACGCCGCGCAGCAGCACGCCGATGTTGTCGCCAGCCACCCCCTCGTCGAGCAGCTTGCGGAACATCTCGACGCCGGTGACGATCTTCTTCTCGGTCGGCTTGAACCCGACGATTTCGATTTCCTCGCCCACCTTGACCTTGCCGCGCTCGACACGGCCGGTGACGACGGTGCCGCGTCCCGAGATCGAGAACACGTCCTCGATCGGCATCAGGAACGGCTTGTCGATCTCGCGCTCGGGCATCGGGATGTAGGTGTCCAGCGCATCCATCAGCTTGAGGAGCCCCTCGACCCCTTCGGGCTCGCCGTTGAGCGCCTGGAGCGCCGAAATACGGATCACCGGCAGATCGTCGCCGGGGAAGCCGTAGCTCTTGAGGAGGTCGCGGACCTCCAGCTCCACCAGATCGACCAGTTCCTGATCGTCGACCGCGTCCACCTTGTTCAGCGCCACGACCAGGTACGGCACGTTGACCTGGCGGGCGAGCAGCACGTGCTCGCGCGTCTGCGGCATCGGGCCGTCGACCGCCGACACGACGAGGATGCCCCCGTCCATCTGCGCGGCGCCGGTGATCATGTTCTTGATGTAGTCGGCATGGCCCGGGCAGTCCACGTGCGCATAGTGACGATTCGGCGTCGAATACTCGACGTGACTCGTGGCGATCGTCAGAATCTTCGTCGCATCGCGGCGACCCTGCGATTCGGACGCCTTGGCGACCTCGTCATAGGGGATGAACTTCGCCCAGCCCTTGTCGGCCGCGACCTTGGTGAGCGCGGCAGTCAACGTGGTCTTGCCGTGATCGATGTGACCAATGGTGCCGACGTTGACGTGCGGTTTGGAACGATCGAATTTCTCTTTTGCCATGTCGTGTCTGCCCTCGTCCTTGTAGGCGCGGGGCGTCAGCCCCACCGCGTGACGGCGAACCCGGGTCCGCCCTACATCCTTCCTCTGTCCCGCCTGCCGGTCAGTGACCGGCCGCCAGCATCCGGCCGTCGCTCAGCTGTCCTGGCCACGTACCGGGCCGACACCCCACCGGTGGCTGCCGAGCCGTCCGCTGGCGTCGCCATCCGACCAGCCGACCTGCCAGCCCGACCCGTGGCGTGCCGCCCGACCCCGTGGCCTGCCGCCCGACCAGGTGGCCTGCCGAGCCGAAGCTCGCCGCGAAGCGGCGAGCGAAGGCTGGAGCCGATGACCGGAATTGAACCGGTGACCTCGTCCTTACCAAGGACGCGCTCTGCCAACTGAGCTACATCGGCCTTCGCCGCTATCCGGCTACGGCCGACAGCGTCGGCCTGTAGCGCAGCGGCCTTCTCCGACCGGCGCCGTACACCACCGCCATCCCGGCCGAGCCCGTGCCCGCCCGCACGCCGCCGGTGC
>JACDHQ010000647.1 GCA_013820975.1 Gemmatimonadaceae bacterium | reverse complement strand
GCACACCGCCACGCAGCGTGCCACACAACGCGCGCGCCGCGCACGCCATGACGGCGAACTCGTTCCGTCGCTCGCCGTCAGCACCGACGACCGCACGATCCGCTTTGCACTCGCCGTCGCCAATGCGGGCAGCAAGACCCTCGAGATGCATTTCCCCAACGGGCAGACACACGACATCGTCGTGCTCGACTCGCTCGGCCGCGAGGTGTGGCGCTGGGCCGAGGGGCGCATGTTCACCCAGGCACACCGCACGCGCCCGATCGCCGGCGGCGACACGCTCCGCGTCGAGGAAGCGTGGGATGCGTCGCAGCTGCACGGCCGGTTCACCGCCGTCGCCCTGCTGCGCAGCACCAACTACCCGGTGGAGCAGCGCGCCACCTTCGAGCTTCCCTGACGCCGTAGCCGCGGCCGGCGCATCGATCGAGGGGGACCGGCGCAGCCTGCGCCTGGTCCCCCTCACTACATTCTGGGAGCTGCGCGCCCGGAACGAGACCGTGGCCAGCCCCCCGCTGGGCGCGCCGCCGGCACCGGGCTCCCCCGCCCGAGCACGGTTCGTGAAGTATGAGGTGCGCGACCAGCGGTGCCGCTCGCGAACCCGACTCCCGGTCCAGCCATCCGATGAACGAGATCCCCGAAACGCTCGCCGCTTCGGTTGCCATCGCGCGTGACATCGCGCAGAACGTCACCGCACGCCACGCCGAATCAGACGACCGTGACGCCCGCTGGCCGGCGGAGACGATGCGGGCGCTGCAGGACGCGAAGCTCACCGGGCTCACGGCGCCGCGGGACGTGGGCGGGCACGACGCCGGCATGCTCGGACTCGTCGTGATCTCCGAGATCCTGTCGCGGGAGAGCGCCTCGGCGGGACTCTGCTTCGCCATGCACTGCGTCGGCACCGCGGTCATCGCCGCCAAGGCCACGCCGCTGCAGCGCGACCGCTATCTCGCACCCATCGCGCGCGGCGAGCACATCACCACGCTGGCGCTCAGCGAGCCGGGGTCGGGGGCGTTCTTCTTCTACCCTGCCGCATCGCTCACCCGCACCCCGCACGGGTTCACGCTGGACGGGACAAAGAGCTTCGTCACCAACGGGTCGCACGCCGATTCCTTCGTCGTGTCCACCGCGCCGCTCGCCGGCGAGGGGGAAGAGGGGCAGTTCAACTGCGTCCTCGTCGATCGCGCGAGCGAGGGCATCGAATGGATGGACGCCTGGCAGGGCTTCGGCATGCGCTCCAACGACTCGCGCTCGCTCCGGCTCCACGGGGTGCAGCTGCCCGGGGACAACCTGCTCGGTGCCGTCGGCGACCAGCTGTGGTACATCTTCGAGGTGGTCGCCCCGTACTTCCTGATGGCGATGGCGGGCACCTACCTCGGCGTCGCGCAGGCGGCGTTCGACGAGGCCCGCGAGCACGTGGGCACCCGCCGCTACGCGCATTCGGGCGAGTTGCTCGGCGCCGCGCCCGTCGTCGCGCACCGGCTCGGCGAGATGTGGGCGCAGCTCGCGTCGGTGCGCCAGCTCACCTACGCGGCGGCCGAGCGAGGCGACACGAACGCGCCGGACGCGCTCACGTACATCCTTGCCTGCAAGGCAGCCGCAGGCGAAGCGGCGGTGAACATTGCCAACGAGGCGATGACGCTCTGCGGCGGCTCGGCGTACCGCGACAACAGCCGTGTCGCACGCCTGCTGCGCGACGCCCGCGCCAGCCATGTGATGGCGCCGACAACCGACGTCCTGAAGACGTGGGTCGGCAGGACGATGCTCAACCTTCCGCTGCTGTAGCCATGGGCACCGCAGCGGACGCTCCCGCGCGCGCAGCCCCGTCGTCCCTGGCGCTCGTGGTTCGCGACCGGCCGGTGCCGCGCTGGACGCAAACGAGCGGGGCCACGGTGGTCGAGATCACGCATCCGGAGACGCTCGACGGCATCGACGAGGCTATTTCCGCGACGGAGTGCGTGCTCGTGGACGCTGCGTCCCCGCACTTCGTCTCGCTCGCACGGCGGGTCCACGCCCTCGACGCATCGGTACAGGTCGTCGCGGTCGCCGACGCCGAGCAGGTCCCGGCCGCACGCCGCGCCCTGCTGTACGCGCCGGGCCTGGGCGAGGTGTGGATTGCATCCCCGACCGAGGTGAATAACGCGCTCGCCGAGCG
>JACDHQ010000646.1 GCA_013820975.1 Gemmatimonadaceae bacterium | reverse complement strand
CGCAGCGATCCGCGCCTGCCACGGGGCCATCGTGGCATCGGCCTCCAGGCTGCCGTCAGGGGCGATCCGCTCGAAGCCGTGATTTCCCACCGCCCACACGCCTGTCGCGCCGACGAGCTGTCGTGCGTCGGCTGCCGCCCGCCCCGACACGAGCGACACATGCACGCCCGGCGCCGCAGCGAGCCGCTCGACCGACATGCGAGTGGCAGCCGGCACGAAGGCGGCACCTGGAGTCGGGGCGATCGGTGACAGCGTGCCGTCCACGTCGAGCAGCACGATCAGGGGGCTCGCATCGAGCCGGTCACGGAGCCGTTCGTGCAAGGCGTCCGGATGGGTCACGGCCCGGCCTCGGGGGGATGCCCGTCGGTCTCCTCGGATTTCCGCGGGGCGGGACGCGGCCCGGCCTGGGCGTCGATGATCGCGGTCGCACCGGCGAGGATCGACTCGAGCCAGTCGAAGATGGTCGAGCGCGTGAGCTGCGCCCGCAGGCGCCGCATCCGGCGCCGCCGCTCATCGGGCAACATCGCCAGCGCCGACCTGATCGCTGCGGCAAACCCGTCGAGGTTGAATGGGTTCACGAGCGTCGCGTCATCCATCTCCTCCGCCGCCCCGGCAAACCGGCTCAGCACCAGCACCCCCTTCTCCTCGACCTGCGCGGCGATGAATTCCTTCGCCACGAGGTTCATGCCGTCCTGCAGCGACGAGACGAGGCAGAGATCGGCGGCCCGATAGACCGCGGCAAGCAGGTCCGCATCCACGTTGCTGTTGACGAGCACGATCGGCGTCCAGTCGGGGGTCCCGAACTGCTCGTTGATGGCGGTCACCAGCGCACCGACTTCCTGCTCGAGGGCCGCGTAGGCCGGCACGTTGCTGCGCGACGGCGTGCAGACGAAGAGGAAGGTGACGCGCTCGCGAAGCTCCGGCGCCGTAGTCCACAGGTATTCGATCGCGCGCAGGCGCTCGGGGATGCCCTTGGTGTAGTCGACGCGATCGACGGCAACGCCGAGCTGGCGGTCGTCGCGCGCGTAGCGGCTGCGCAGCGTCTCCACGAGCTCCAGCGCGCGCGCGCTGTTCGCCATCTCGGTGAATCGGGCAACGTCAATCGAGATGGGAAACGCATCGACGTACGTCGTGTGCCCCTGATACGTCAGGCGCCGCCGGTCCCGATCGACCGTCGCGCCATCGACGAACTGCTCCACGCACTCGAGGAAGTTCATCGCGTGCCGCTCGGTCTGGAATTCCATCAGGTCGTTCCCCATCAGCCCGCGGAGCAACGCGACGTGCGTCCCGACGGGGAGGAGCCGAAAGATGTCCGGCGGCGGAAAGGGGATGTGCCAGAACTGGTGGATGAAGAGCGACGGGCGCATCGCGCGCAGCGCCTCGGCCACGAGCGCGAAGTGGTAATCCTGGATCCACACCATCGCCCGGCCGGTGCACCGCTCCGCCTCGTCCGCGGCCGCGTGCGCAAAGCGCAGGTTCACGGCGCGGTAGCGCTCCCAGAACTCCGTGCGGAACTCGAAGTGATGGATGAGGAGATGGCAGAGCGGCCAGAGCGCACGGTTGGCAAACCCGTGGTAGTAGCCCTCGACATCCTCATCGTTGAGCCACACCCGCCGGAGCGTGTAGGATCCATCCCCTGGCGGGACCTGCACACGTCCGAGCTCGTCGGCCGTCTCGGCGTCGGCACTGCCCGAGCCCCACGCCACCCACGTGCCATGGATCCGCTGCATCAGCGGGTCGAGCGCCGAGACGAGCCCCCCGGGCGGCTGGCGCACTTCGATCCCCTCGACCCCTCGCACGTGCTCGTACGGCTCCCGGTTGCTCACCAGGATGAACTTGCAGTCGGCCAGGTACTGATCGAGAACGGGCACGATATGCGCGGGGTCCGGGGAAACGCAGGGCGGTCTCCTCCAAGGTAGTTTTATCGCGCGGCGCATGCGACCGAGCCCGAGCGCACCTTCACCGACACCGTCACCAGATCCGTGCGGACCTCACCCCCGAGCATCGGCGTTCGCGCGCCGGCGCGCATCGATTTTGGTGGCGGCTGGACCGACGTGCCTCCCTATCCCGAGCGGGACGGCGGGTATGTCTGCAACGTCGCGATCGCACGGCACGCACACGTCCGCGTGTCGCTGCACGGCGTTCCGGGC
>JACDHQ010000105.1 GCA_013820975.1 Gemmatimonadaceae bacterium | reverse complement strand
GTCGTCAAGGCGGCCCTCAGGAACCTCGACCGCTACATCTCGGCCACGCAGCTCGGGATCACCCTTGCCTCCCTCGCCCTCGGCTGGATCGGCGAGCCGGCGCTGGCGGCGCTCATCGACATCATGCTCGGCGCCGTGGGGCTGCCCATTCCCACGGGTGCGGCGCACAGCGTGGCGGCCATCGTCGTGGCGTTCGTCATCATCACCTTCCTGCACATCGTGTTCGGCGAGCTCACGCCCAAGAGCTTCGCGCTGGCAGTGCCGGAGCGGGTGGCCAAGCTGGTGGTGCGTCCGCTGATGGCGTTCGCGTGGCTGGCGTCGCCGGGCATCTGGTTCCTCAACGGCACGGCCAACCGGATCCTCCGCCGCTTCGGGATCGAGCCAATGGGCGAGTCGGGACACGTGCATTCCCCCGAGGAGCTTCGCCTCATCGTGATGCAGGCTCGCGCACACGGCACGCTCGACGAGTCGGACAGCGCCATGCTGGCTGGCGTCTTCGATTTCCATGAGAAGCGGGCCCGCGACGTGATGCGGCCGCGCACAGGGGTGGTGGGGCTCGACATCGAGAGCACGGAGGAGGAAGTGTGGGACGTGCTCCGCCGCGAGCGCTACTCCCGCTATCCCGTCTACGAGGAGAACCTCGACAACGTGATCGGGGTGTTCCTCGCCAAGGACTTCTGGCTGCGCGATGCCGGGGAGGCCTTCACGCTCGCCACGTTCGTGCGCGAGGCACTGTACATCCCCGACTCGCGCCGCGCCGAGCTGGCACTCGACGACCTGCGGAAGACGCGTGCACACCTTGCCGTCGTCCTCGACGAGTACGGCGGCACCGCCGGGATCCTCACGCTCGAGGATCTCGTCGAGGAGGTGATCGGCGACATCAACGACGAATACGACATCGCCGCACGCGAGGCGTTCGAGTCCGATGGCGTGCTCGAGCTGGCCGGGTCGTTGTCGATGGTCGATGCGCGCTCCGACTACCGGCTCACGATCCCCGAAGGCGACTGGAGCACGCTGGGCGGATATGCCTTCGCGCGCATCGGCCGGGTGCCGAAGATCGGCGATCGTGCCCCCTTCCCCGGGGGCGAGCTCGAGGTCGTGGCGATGGACGGCCGCCGCGTTGCCGCGCTCCGGGTGCTGCGCACCGCATGAACACCTTCACCCCCCCCGACGACGTCCTCGTCGTCAACGACCGGATCGCGATCCCGAGGGGTGAGCTCTCCTTCCGCGCCTCGCGGGCAGGCGGACCGGGGGGCCAGCACGTCAACACGTCGTCCACCAGGGTCGAGCTGCTCTGGGATTTTCGGCGATCGGGAGTGCTGGACGACGCGACCCGTTCGACGCTGGCGTCGAAGCTCGTCAACCGCCTCGACCGTGATGGCGCCCTGCGGGTCGTCTCGAGCAGCAAGCGCAGCCAGCTGCAGAACCGGCAAGCGGCCGAAGCCAAGCTTGCAGAGCTCGTCCGTCATGCCCTCGTCGAGAGGACGGCCAGGCGGAAGACACGGGTGCCCCGGAGGGCGGTGGAGGGGCGACTGGAGGAGAAAAAGCGTCGTGGCGGGCGCAAACGTGAGCGGCAGCGGCGCGATTTCGAGTAGGGAGCCGTTCACTCCGGCGTCATCGACGCTGTCGGACCTCCGTCCCCCAGGTGGCGCGCCTTGAGCGTCGCCAGCCCCCGACGCGCATCATCGGCCGCTCGCGTTCCTGGATACCGCTCGATGATCCGGCGCAGCTCGACCATCGCGCGACCGGTATTCGCCAGCGGCCCCTCGTAGAGGTCCACGAGGCGGTTCGACGCATAGAGGTCATCCGACTTCGCCACCCCGGAAATACGCTGGACCTCCCGAAACAGCGCCTCGGCACGCCCGGGGTCATTCCCCTCGCGCGCATGGATGTCGGCAGCGCGTAGTCGCGCCCCGACGAGCCGGGGGTCGGCGGCGATCATCGCCTCGTACCTCTCGAGCGCACCCCTCACGTCGCGCTGCATGAGCATAGCATCCTCGCGCGAGTAATCGGCCTGTGACGGGGTCGTGCCGCCGCTCGGCATGACCGACCCGGCGACGAGCTTCGCACTGCCATGAACCACTGTCCGCACCATGAGCATACCAAGGACGAATCCCAGCACGGCACTGAAAAGCAGCACGCCTAGGTGTACCCCGGCACCGGCCCACGAGGGGATGCGCAGGCGGGAGGCGGCATACAGCCCGGCGGCGGCGCCGGTGGCCCCGGCCGGCATCGCCCGCAGCAGCTCCGCGTGCGTGAAGCCGAACCAGTCGAGCGCCCGTGAAACCAGTCGCTCGCGGGGCCGGGGGTCTCCTGACATGGGACTGGGGTTGCAGGTGGTCGCACAGCGCCGGGAGGCCTCCCGGCCGCCGCAGGCGAGTGGCGGAACCGCGGTGCACGAGGTTATGTCCACACAGACGCTCCTTCGCCGAGGACGCTCGAGCTCGTCCAGCAGTATCGCCGCGCCCCCGGCACATCGCTTGCCCCTTGCCATCTGCAGCACATCAGCGGCCGTACGTCCGCAGTCACCATCAACGCCGCGGCTGGTCCGCGGGGCCATGGACTCATGACGCATCTCCTCCGGCGAGGCACAGCCATCGCCTTCCTCGCTGCCATGGCACTGGCGGCCCTTCCGTCATTGGCGGCGGCCCAGTACTTCGGCCGCAACAAGGTGCAGTACGAGGAGTTCGACTTCCGGATCCTCCGGACCGATCACTTCAATTTCTACTATTACCCAGCCGAGTCGCTGGCGACGTCCGACATGGCACGGGCCGGCGACCGGTGGTACACACGCCTCTCGGACCTCTTTCGCCACACCTTCGACCGCAAGTCGATCGTGTTCTATGCGGACCACCCGGACTTCCAGCAGACGAACGTCGTTGGAGGCACGATCAGCGAGGGCACTGGTGGCATCACGGAAGGGTTGCGCACGCGCGTCGTGATGCCGCACACCGGAAGCTACTGGGATACCGATCACGTGCTTGGCCACGAGATCGTGCACATGTTCCAGTACAGCATTGCCGAGGGCGGTCCCGGGGGAATCAACCGGTTGGGTACCCTGCCCCTCTGGCTCGTCGAGGGCATGGCCGAGTACCTCTCGATCGGCCGGCAGCACAGCCTCACGGCGATGTGGCTCCGCGACGCCCTCCGGCGCGACGACCTGCCCACGATCAAGCAGCTCAACAATGATTCGCGGTACTTCCCGTATCGCTATGGCCAGGCCCTGTGGGCCTACATCGGCGGCCGCTACGGCGATCGCGCCGTGGTGGACGTCTACCGCGCCGCGCTCCGGCTCGGTTGGGATCCCGCGATCCGCCGGGTGCTCGGCGTCAACAGCGATTCGCTCTCGCAGGACTGGATCGCCGCGATCCGCGCACAGTATGCACCACACCTCGCCGGTCGCACGCACCCGGACAGCGTCGGGCAGAACGTAGTGCGCGTGAGCGCTCGCGGCGGCGACTACAACGTGTCGCCCGTGCAGAGCCCCGATGGCCGACACGTGGCATTCTTTTCCAGCCGCGACCTGTTCGGGATCGACCTGTATCTCGCGGATGCGCAGACGGGCCGGGTGATCAAGCGGCTGGCGTCGCCCAACAGCGGCCGCCATCTCGACGCCATCAGCTTCATCCAGTCGTCAGGCGACTTCTCGCCGGATGGCAGCCAGTTCGCCTTCATCGCGTTCGCCGAGGGGGATCACGAGATCCAGCTGCTCGACGTGGCCTCCACCAGCGTCGTGCGCCGTGTGCAGGTGCCGGGCGTCGGGGCGATGAACAGCCTCGCCTGGAGCCCCGACGGCCGCACGATCGCCTTCTCCGGCATGGTGGGCGGCATCAGCGACATCTACGCGTTCGACGTGGCAGCGGGTACGGTGCGCCAGCTGACGAACGACCGCTACGCCGATCTCCATCCGGCATGGTCACCTGATGGGCGCACCATCGCGTTCAGCAGCGACCGCGGCCCCGGCACCAGCTTCCAGACGATGACGTACAGCCGGATGCAGCTGGCGACCGTTGATGTCGCCACCGGCCGCGTGGACGTCCTCTCGCCCTTCCCGAGCGCGCGCCACATCAGCCCGCAGTACACGCCCGACGGCCGGAGCCTCTTGTTCGTGGCCGACCCGGACGGCGTGAACAACATCTTCCGCCTCGACCTGGCGGGCGGCAGCGTCACGCAGGTGACCAATGTCGTGAGCGGCATCAGCGGGATCACCGACCTCTCGCCGGCGATGAGCATCGCCGAGAACACCGGCCGGCTGATGTTCAATGTGTTCCAGAACCAGGGGCACGCCATCGTCGCGCTCTCCGCCGAGCAGACGCAGGGAACGCCCGTACAGCCGATGCCGGCGTTCGCAGCCGCGGCAATGCTGCCGCCGGGCGATACGCCGGGGCGCGCACCCATCACCACGTATCTCGCGGACGCGCTCACCGGGCTCCCGTCCACGAGCGCATTCGAGGAGCTCGAATACCGGCCGAAGTTCGCCCTCGATGCCATCGGCCAGCCCAGTGTCGGCGTCAGTGCCGGTGGACCGTTCGGGACCGGCGTCAGCGGCGGGGTGTCGGCCTACTTCGGTGACCAGCTTGGTGACCGCATGATCGGGACATCGATCCAGGCGAACGGGCAGCTGAAGGACATCGGCGGACAGCTGTTCTACCTCAACATGAAGCGACGCTTCAACTGGGGAGGATCGCTCTCGCACGTTCCGTATCTGTCGCTCGGCCAGGGGTTCAGTGAGCCCGATCCTGGCGACCCGGCCGACATCAACTACGACCTCTACATGCAGCGCCTCTTCTACACGGAGGCGTCAGCGATCGGCCAGTACCCGTTCTCGACGACACGCCGGGCTGAATTCACCGTTGCGGCGACGCGGATCGGCTACGACCTCGAGGTCCAGCGCACACCATTGCGTGCGGCCGGTACCGGTTTCGTTCAGGCAGGCCCGACGGCGCTGATCGATCTCGGTGCACCAGACTCGAGGTACCTTGCCAAGGCGAGTGCCGCCCTCGTGGGAGACTGGTCGAACTTCGGCTTTACCTCGCCGGTTCAAGGCGGACGGTACCGGCTGGAAGTCAGCCCTACGATCGGTGACCGGACCTACGCCTCGGCGCTCGCCGATTACCGCCGGTACCACTTCTTCCGCCCGGTGACCTTCGCCTGGCGCGCGCTGCACTACGGAAACTATGGCCGGGATTCCGAGGACTGGGACTATGCGGCGGGGGGGATGAGCTATCCGCTGTACCTCGGCGAGCCATCGCTCGTGCGCGGCTACGCCTATAACTCGTTCGGCAACGACGAGTGCATACCGTCGGCCGACGGCAGCTCCGGCTGCCCCGTCGTGTCACGCCTGATCGGCAGCCGGCTCGCGGTGGCCAGCGCGGAGATCCGGATTCCGCTCATCGGCACTCGTGACTTCGGTCTCATCAACCTGCCCTTCATCCCGATCGAGATGGCACCGTTCTTCGATGCCGGCGTGATGTGGACGAGCGACCAGCCGCCGCAGCTCCGGACTGACGCTGACCCGGTGGCGTGCGATGTCGGGACCGCACGCGTTGGCGCGTGCGCCCAGCGTACTCCGGTATTCAGCTCGGGCGTCTCGTTCCGGGCCAACGTGCTGGGGTACCTCATCCTCGAGGCGTATATCGCCCACCCGTTCCAGCGGCCGCAGAAAAACTGGGTGTGGGGATTCCAGCTGATGCCGGGCTGGTAGAAGCGGCTATCGGCTATCGGCTATCAGCTTGTTCGGAAGGCGCCCGGCTTCGGCCGGGCGTTTTCCTTATAGGGAACTGCGGTGGTGGAGGCCGCCAGCATTCGGCGATGGAGGACACCCTCGGCGACAGAAGGACGGGAACCTGGGACGACAGCAGGCACCAGGTCGCCGGACAGATGCAGCAGGTGGTGCAACTCGTCGCGCTGCCGGGCGGGATCGTGATGTAGTTGCGTCGGTCACATCATCGAACGCGCGCAGCGCAAGTCCTGTTTAGCTGATAGCTGATAGCTAGAAGCTATATAAAGCCTTGTACATCACCACGTTGCGCTGAACGATCCGCACATAGTCCCGCGTCTCCACGTACGGGATGCGCTCCGCGAACACCTCGGGATCGGCGACGCCGGCCTTGGTGACCCAGCGCGTCACCCGCGCTGCGCCGGCGTTGTAGGCAGCGAGGGCGCGAGTGAGGTCGCGCTGGCGGCTCAGGTCCCCGGCGAGGTGTGCCGTGCCGAGGTCGAAGCTCACCGTCGGCTCGAGTAGCAGCGCATCGTCCCAGATGGGATAGTTGCGGGAGCGCGCGATACTGCGACCCACGGTCGGCATGAGCTGCATCAGCCCACGGGCGCCGACGGGGGACACAGCGCGCGGGTTGAAGCTCGACTCCTGCCGCACCAGCGCCGCCACGAGGGCCGGATCGAGTCGCGCACGTGCCGCAGCCGTGATCAGCGACTCCCGGTGCAGCAACGGGTAGATCAGGCGGTACGTGCGCGCATCCCGGCGGCCCCCCTCGGCCACCTTGAGCCCAAGGGCGATCGCCCGCGACGACTCGCCGGCGTTGCGAAAGGCCGCGCCGGCGGCGAGCATCGCATCTGCGTTCCCTTCCACCCGTTCGAGCAGCCGCGAGCGCTCGTGCCCCGATTCGACGGACATGCCGAGCGAGTCGAGCAGCGCGATGCGAGCCATCGCGCTGTCCACCATCGGCACGGTGGGCGGCGTGTCGTCCGCGGCCGCCGGGGTCCACGGCGCGGCGCCGAGCCGGCGCGCAGCGAGGACGGCATAGTACGACGTCGTCGTGCCATCGACGACCGACTGCCAGCGCGCCCGGGCCGTCGCATTGTCGCCGCGGCGCGCGTGCGCCCGCCCGGCCCAGTAGCGCATCGCCGGCGCCTCGGCGTTGCGGGGAAATGCGGCGGCGGCGGCATCCCACTCGGTGGCGGCTGCCGTGAAGTCGCCGGTGATATAGGCGATGAGCGCCGCCTTGAAGGCCGACGTCGGTGCGAGCGTGCTCGATGGGTACTTCGTCACCAGCTCGCGCCACGCGCTGCGGGCCGCGGCATCGCGACCATCGTCGGTCGCGAGATCGGCGAGGAGATACAGCGCGGATGCCGCGCCCGGCGCGTCGGCCGCGTGCTGCGTGAC
>JACDHQ010000645.1 GCA_013820975.1 Gemmatimonadaceae bacterium | reverse complement strand
GGACAGAACTTCAGATCGAGGTCATACTCGCCCCCACAGTGGTGACAGACCTTCGGATCAGCCATGGGGGGGCGGGAGGGGGTCAGGGTGAATGTAGGGGTGGGAAGGGGACATACAAGGGTGACTGACGGGGTTAGCCCCAAGGGCGGGGTCGGGGGTGAGGGGCCAGGGGTCAGCCCTACCTGACCCCTATCCTGACCCCTGCCGCCGGTCGCATCGAATCCCGCCCCGAAGATCTGCCGAGCGCCGAGCGCCGAGCGCCGAGCATCCACTCGTCCCGCAGCGACGTCGCGATGGCTACCGAAATCGCGAGAGCTACCGAAGTCGCGATGGCCGACCTCCACCGTGTCGAAGCCGACTTCAACAGATTCGAGGCCGAGTTCGAGCGCGCGTGGTCGGGGCGAGGCCGGCGACGACAGGTTGCCGACGATCCCGACTGATCCGAATCCGCATCGCGTCGTTCCGCGTCCCGAGCGCCCAGTACTCGAAGATCAGGCGAACCCGCCGCGGATCGTGGTCAATGAACCTGTATATTATTTTAGCAATCTGTCCATCTGGTCAATGAGAGGCGGACACCGGGATGGCCTACGTGGTGATGATGCACCTCGATCCGAGTCGCGAGAGCCAGATCGTTCCGCTGCTGCAGGACCGGTCTGTTGTGCCGGTGGCACAGGTCATCGAGGAAACCATGCGGCGGGCGGATCACGCCTATGTGATCGCTCCGACCCTGTTCGAGGTGAGCGACACCGGTATCGGCATCACGCCGGAGCACCAGCGACGGATCTTCGACCGCTTCTGGAGGGTCGAAGATACGGCAATCGCTGCCCCCGGCGGGTTGGGAATCGGCCTCGCAGCCGTCCGGGAGGTGAGCCGGCTGCTGGGCGGCGTGGAGAGCGTGGTCGGGGATGGTAGCACGTTCCGTGTCACGGTGCCGCGGGTGTACGCGCCGCCGATATCCGCTTCGTGAGGCGCACGGAACCCGGACGCAGCGAGTTTTCCGGGCCGATTCGAGGCGAACTGCTCGGGAGTGATCAGCTTGCGGAGAAGGCAAGGGCGGTCGCCCGTCAGCAGCGCAGCCATCGCCGCGCCCGGATCCGCAGGGAGACCCGGCTCCTCGCCCGACTCTCCCAGACCCGCCACATCCTGAAGGAGGCGCACACCCGGCTCCTGGCGGGTGCCGGCCGGGACGTCGACGTGGGTCCGGCCGGGGAGTGGCTGCTCGACAACTTCCACGTGGTTCAGGAGAGCATCAGCGAGGTACGGGAGACCCTGCCGCGCGGGTACTACCGGGAGCTCCCCGAGCTGTCGACCGGAGCGCTCGCCGGCTACCCGCGCGTCTACGAACTGGCGATCACCCTCATCTCCCACACCGAGGCGCGGGTCGACATCGACAACCTCGAGCTGTTCGTGGCTTCCTTCCAGGAAGTGGAGGCGCTCACGATCGGCGAGCTGTGGGCACTGCCGGCAATGCTGCGCCTCGCGCTGATCGAGAGCGTGCGGCGGATGGCGCTACGCACGGTGCAGCGGGTGGACGAGATCGAGGAAGCCGAGGCGTGGGCCAGACGGATCGACGCGGCCCACGCGGCTGGCCCTGCAGAACACGGGGCAGCGCTGGATGCGCTCGTCGGCGCACCGCCGCGGCTCACCGCGGCGTTCGTGTCGCATTTCCTGCATCAGTTGCGGCTGGCTCGCGCGCCCCACCTGTCGCTCGCGCAGATCGAGCAGTGGATCAGCGATCGAGCGGTTGGAGCGGAGGAGGCGACAGCGCGCTCCACGCAACATATGGCGCTGACGCAGATCATGATGGCGCACAGCATCACGAGCCTGCGCACGATCACGCACCTGGACTGGAAGGGGTTCGTCGAGCAGCAGAGCGCGATGGAGGCGACGCTTCGTGGCGACCCGAGCGGGTTCTACCCCCGCATGACCTTCGCCACTCGCGATGCGTACCGCCACGTCGTGGAGCGGATCGCCAGACGGACGCGTGAAACGGAGGAAGCGGTGGCGCGGCGCGCAGTGGCGCTCGCCGCGGCGGGCTCGGGGGACGAGACGGATCGTCGCTCGCACGTCGGCTACTACCTCGTCGACGACGGTCTCGGCGAACTCGAAGCCGACACGGGGTACCGGGCGAGCGCCGGCGAGGCCATACACCGCTGGGTG
>JACDHQ010000104.1 GCA_013820975.1 Gemmatimonadaceae bacterium | reverse complement strand
AGCGTGAGCAGGCGGCGCATGCTCTCCACGCCGGCGAACTCCGGCTGCTCGGCGAGCACCGAGGGCTGGCCGAGGACGACGCTCTGGGCGTCGCCGGCCAGCGCCGACTCGAAGAGCTGTTCGCCCTCCTCGACGAAGATGTTGAGCAGCACGCTGGCACCCGGGCCCGACCCGCTGTCCCGCAGCCGCTCACCGATCGAACTCCGCACCTCACGCAGCGTGAGGCCGCTCAGCCGCTGGTTGAGCACAACGGCCACCTCGGCGAGGGCGGCATCCGCGATCTCACCCTCGACCTCGATGAACACCGTACGCATCACGCCGCCGCGGAGCGACAGCACCACGAGAAGGCGCCCCGCCGAGATGCGAACCAGCTCGAGTCGCTCCAGCGTGACGCTGTCGAGGCGCGGGCCCATTGCCACACCGAGCTCCTGGGTCAGCACCCCGAGACTCTGCGCCGCGCGCCGGAGGATGTGCTCGATTGCCGTGCTGCCTTCTGCAAGCTCCTGCTTCAGGCGAGTCTGCAGCGGATCGGGCGATCCTGAGCGGTCGGCCGGCGCCGAGAGGATCTGGTCGACATAGGCACGGTACGCCTTGTCGGTGGGCACACGGCCCGCTGAGGTGTGCGGGTGCGTGAGGAACCCCTTCTCCTCGAGGTCGCTCATCGTGTTGCGAATGGTCGCCGGCGAGACGCCCAGGCCGAACCGGCGCGACAGCGCGCGCGAGCCGGCAGGCTCTGCCGTCTGCACGTACGTCTGGATCACAGCTTCGAGCACCAGCCGCTCGCGCTTCGTGAGGGGTTCGCCGAAGACCATAAGTGCTAACCTATCAATGACTTCGAAACAGTGTCAAGGATTGCGCGAGGGCGTCCATCCGGAGCCACCCACTGGGCGTCAGCACCAGTCGATCTGATGTGACGATCGTGCCCCAGCCTGCCTCGATCCACGGCTGCACGTGGGCCACTTCGCCGGCGCACAGTTCGAGCCCGGCGACCGACCTCAATCCGAGATACACGGACTCGGCGATTCTGTTCTCGGCGGTCAGCGTCTCGGAGCCTTCGACCGGATCCCGGCCCTCGCTGGCACGCTGCAGCCACGCTGCGTAGGCGGAGGCGTTCCACCGTCGCGCAATGCCGTCGTATTCGTGCGCCCCGGGACCCAGGCCGGCATACGCAACCCCCCGCCAGTAGGACTGGTTGTGTCGCGACCAGTGCCCCGGCTTGCCGAAGTTGGAGACTTCGTAATGGTCCAACCCGGCCGACGTGACGAGTTCGTGAGCCAGCATGAACTCGTCGGCATATCGATCCTCAGGCGACTCGACGACCTCTCCGCGGGCGTGCCACCGGCCGAGCGGCGTCCGCGGCTCGATGGTCAGGCCGTAGAGCGAGACATGCGTCGGGTCGAGCGCGAGCGCACGCTCCAGGTCCGCCCGCCAGTCGCGCTGCAGGAACTCGGGCAGCGCGAAGATCAGGTCCACCGAGATATCGGTGATCCCGGCTGCGCGCACCGCGGCGATCGCGGGGTTGACTCGATCCACCGTGTGCGACCGATGCATCCAGTCGAGCACCCGCGGCTCGAACGACTGGACGCCGAGCGATACGCGGTTGACACCGGAGGCCGCCCAACGTACGGCGGCCTCCGGTGTCGCGTCGTCGGGATTCGCTTCGAGGGTGATCTCTGCACCGGCTTCGGGGGTCGCATGGCGGCGGATGACTTCGAGCATCTGCGCCACGCCCTCGCCACCGAGGCGCGATGGCGTGCCGCCTCCGAAGTAAAGCGTGGCAAGCTTCCAGGCCCCTTCGTCGCCCGTCGCGGGGTATCGGACCGCGAGCTCCCCCGCCAGTCCGGCGAGGTATGCATCCACCGGCACATCGCGGCGGACCGCGATGGAAAAGTCGCAGTACGAACAGCGCCGTGCGCAGAAGGGAACGTGGACGTAGGCGTGACGCGGGCGCATCGCTGGAAGCTAGCGCCCCGCGCGCCGGCTCAGCGGAGCCGGACCGCCCCGCCCAGCGTGCACTCCACTGCCCCTTCGATCTCGAGCGCCGTGATCGTCGCGAAGCAGCGGGCGGCCGGAAGCCCCGAGCGCAGCGAGAGCACATCCGCGGTCGCCTCGCCGGTGCGCAGGATGTCCACGATGGAGGCTTCCTCCGGGTTGCGCGGGACGAAGCGCGGTGCCGGGACCGGGTCGAGCCCGGCCAGCCGCAGCAGGTCGTCGATGCCGGCGATCACGTGGGCGCCGTCGCGCAGCAACGTGTTGCCGCCCAGGCTCTGCGGATTGTCGATCTCGCCCGGGATCGCCGCCACCGTCCGCCCGAGGTCGAGCGCCGTGTTCGCCGTGTTGAGGGCGCCGCTCTTGTAGCCGCCCTCGACCACCACCGTGAGCGGCGCGATGCCGGCAATGATGCGATTGCGGCGCGGGAAGCAGCCGGGAAATGCGGACTGCCCGGGGGGCATCTCGGAGATGACGAGTCCGCGCTCGGCAATCTCGCGATGCAACGCGCGATGTGTCGCCGGGTAGGGGACATCGATCCCGGTCCCGAGCACGGCGATCGTGCGCCCCCCCGCTTCGAGCGCGCCGCGATGCGCTGCCGCGTCGATCCCGCGCGCCATCCCGCTCACGACGCATCCGCCGGCGCGCGCGACCGCGTTCGCGAGGCCGCGCGCCGTCCGCTCGCCGTAGGCCGTACAGTTGCGCGTGCCGACGATGGCGACCATCGGCGTGGCGTGAAGCAGCTCGACGGCACCAAGGCACCAGAGCTGCTTCGGCGGACGATGATCCTCGAGCGCCGCCGGGTACCGCGCGTCGCCGCGCGCGACGACGACGGCGATCACGGCCGCGGTGCCGGGTCCACCGGAGCTTCGATCCGCTTCACTTCCGCCAGGCGCTCCCACCACGCGGCCAGCAGCGCATCGAGCCCCTGGCGCGCGGCACCGCTGATCGCGTAGACGCCGAAGGCCTCGGGCGCGTCGATCGGCGGCGGCTCCATGTCGCCCAGCAGGTCCATCTTCGTGAACACGACGCAGTGGGGCTTCGTCGCCAGCTCCGTCGAATAGGCCTCGATCTCCGCGCGAAGCCCGTCATACTCCTGCTGCCATTCCATCGCATCCACCGGCACCATGAATGCGAGCAACCGCGTACGCTCGATGTGCCGCAGGAACTGCAGCCCCAGCCCCTTTCCCTCGTGCGCGCCCTCGATGATCCCGGGGATGTCGGCGACGACGAACGTGCGGTGGCCGCTCAGGGGGACGACGCCAAGGTTCGGCGCCAGCGTCGTGAACGGATAGTCGGCGATCTTGGGACGCGCAGCGGAGATCACCGACAAGAGGGTGGACTTCCCGGCATTCGGCTGGCCCACGAGGCCCACGTCGGCGATGAGCTTGAGCTCGAGCTCGAGCACCCGCTGCTCCCCTTCCTCGCCGGGCTGGAACTCCCGCGGCGACTGGTGCGTCGCCGTGACGAACCATGCGTTGCCCTTTCCGCCGCGCCCGCCCTTCGCAATCACCACGTCGTCGCCGCTCTGGAGGATCTCGGCGATGAAGTCGCCCGTTGCCTTGTCGCGCACGATCGTGCCCGGGGGCACCGGCATCACGATGTCGTCGCCCGATCGGCCGGTCTTGTTGTTCCCCGACCCGTTGTCGCCATTCTGGGCGCGCCAGTAGTCGCGGTAGGTGTAGTCGAGGAGTGTGCTCAGGTTGGAGTCGCCGCGCACGATCACGCTGCCCCCCCGTCCGCCGTCTCCGCCATCGGGACCGCCGAGCGCGACGAACTTCTCGCGGCGGAAGCTCAGCACTCCCGAGCCGCCGTCGCCAGCCTGGATCTTTACCGCAACGCGATCGATGAACATGTCAGCCGCTCACTTTCCCTGTACGCGCGCCCACAGCATGCGGGCCCGCTGGAGCGCGTCGGGGGCAGCGATGCCCTGAAGCGCGTCCAAGGTTCCATCCACCCAGCCTGCGGGTGCTCCCACGTTGATCGCCCCGTTCAGGTGCGACACCAGCTGGCGGTCCTGCCGACCCGCCACGCACGCCGCGATGATGCAGAGCTCCCGGCGGGCAAGGTCGAGCCCCGGCCGGCCCAGCACCTTGCCGTACCCCTCCACGATCATCCACGCGTCGATCGCCGGGTGCAGCGTGCGCATGTTCTCGCGCAGTCGCGGATACATCTCGCCGTATACGGCTTCGCAGGTCGCTTCCCCACGCACGTGCCACTCGGCGATCATCTCGTCGTGCACGCCCTCATCGTCGGCCAGCGCCGCGCCGCCGCTCACCTTGCGCCACTCGCGCGCGGCGTTGAGCATGCGCGGGAACCCGGCGAACAGGTACGACTGCAGCAGCAGCTCATCCGCCCACACCGGCCGCAGCAGCGGCGCCGCCTCGGCGATTGCCAGCCGCAGCTCTGCCTCCGTCCCCGCGGTGACAACCGCGGAGAGGCGAACCAGCACTGCAGTTTCGGCGTCGAGCGAGCGTACGATGCGATCATCACGATGGACGACCGTCATCCCCAGGACGCCCCCGACACCATCGTCGTGCCCCGCGTCATGACGCGAGCAGCACTTCGCCGACGGTTTCACCCCGCGTGTTGCGGACCGGCCGCTGCCGCAGCTCGGCGAGCCGGGGCGGCAGCTCCGAGGGGATGGCGCCGAGGCACTGCAGGGTCTTGAGGAGCGCGGGGTACTGCGCGCGCTGCGAGCCGTCCTCCACCTTCAGGGCGATGCCGAGGTTGAGCCCCGGCAGGAAGGCGCAATGCACTCCCTCGGCACCGACCTTTGCCACGATGCCACCCTCGGTCTCCTCGGAGAGGATCGTGTCGAAGCGGTCCGTCCCGCCGATGAGGAAGGGGCGGGTCCGCATTGCGTGAAGGACACGCGCGGCACCGCTGGCATGGTCTTCGGCAGCCTGGCCGAAGCGGGCGTAGGCGCGCGCCATGGCGGTCAAGGACAGGGTGAACTCCACCACGCCGCACCCGTCGATCGCTCGACCGATACTGGAAGCCGGGGTGCCCGACCAGTTCACGATGCTCTCGAGCACCGCCTGCTGCACCGGATGGTCTTCGCGCTCGTAACCCGAAGTCGGCCACCCTGCCGTCATCGCGCGGCCGAGCATCGCCGCGTGCTTTCCCGAGCAGTTGTTGTGGAGCCGGCTCGGTCGCTCCCCCGACTCCCGGAGCAGGCGGGCTCCGCGCGCGGTGATCGGCTCCTGTGCCCCACAGGCAAGGTCGCCCTCCTCCAGGCCCATCGTCGCGAGCATCGACGTGGCGATGGCCACATGCTCCGGCTCGCCGCCGTGGGAGCCGCACGCAAGCGCAAGCTCGTTGTCCCCCCACCGCAGCTCATCGAAGCCCCCGGCATTCACGAGGGGCATCACCTGGAAGGGCTTGGCGCAGGAGCGCCAGTGCGTCACGAGCTCCGGGTCGCCTGCACGGGCCACGAGCGCGCCGGTCGCATCGACGACGGCGGCGTGGACCCGGTGGCGGGATTCGATCGAGTCGCCGCGAGTGACCGCGACGTCGAGGCGGAGCTCCTTCATGGGTGAAACATAACCCGCCCGATCAAGCGGTTGCGCCGCCTACTCGTCCTTCTTGCACCCGAAGACGCAGACGTTGACCAGCCCCTTGGTGTACGGTGCCGGGTCCTGCCGCACGTCGGCGAGGATGGCGCTGAGGTCGGTCACGAGCTTGTTCACCTGGTCGTAGAGCGTCTGGTCGGTCAGCAGCTTGTTCGCGAGCCCGTCCCCCTGCGTGAGCATCTTCATCAGGGAGTCGCCCCCCTGCGTGATGCCGACGAGGTTCGAGTACAGGGTCGTGTCGCGGAGGAGCTTGCCAACGGTGCCTTCGCTCGTGTTCACCTGCGCGACGAGCCCGTTCATCGACCCCACCAGCGCGACCATGTCGTTGTAGAGCGCCGGGTCGTCGATCAGGCGGCCCACCGTGCCGCGCGAGGTCTGCACCCGGGTCAGGAGGGCATTGGTCCGCGCCATCGTCCCGGTGAACTGGTCGTACAGTGCCCGGTCCGTGAGGAGGCGCCCGATGGTCCCCTCCCCGCGAACGAGACCGCCCGTGATCTGCCGGAAGTCCCGCGTGAGCGCCACCACGTCGTCCACGGCACCGGCCGCCTGCGCCAGGACGGCGTCCAGGTCGAGCGCGGGCTCCACCTGCAGCGTGTCGTTGGGACGAAGGACGCTGTACTGCGGCGTTCCCGGCCTGATGTCCAGCACCTTGTCGCCGAGGAGCCCGAGGGTCCGCAGCTTCACCTTGGAGTCCGAGCGCACCTGCTCGCGCAGCGACTGGTCGATTGAAATCACCACGCGGAGGTTGCGCGTCGTGTCGTTGTCCACCGGGAGGAAGGTGATGTCCTTGACCGAGCCCGCCGTCTGGCCGGCGATCATCACCGAGCCGCCGATCCGCAGCCCGGGGGCGTCCGGCAGGAAGGCGACGAGCGTGTAGCGGTCGGCGAAGAGGTTTGCCGCCCGCCCGATGTAGTAGATGGACACCCCGAGGATCGCGAGGCCGACAAGGATCGTCGCTCCCACCTTCAGCTGGTCCCAGGTGATGCCGATGGATCGCCGCATAGATCAGAACCCGCCCAGGAAATCCTGGATGTAAGGATCGTCGCTGGCCATCATGTCCTCGGGACTTCCGAAGAAGACGATTTGGCGGTCGCTGAGGACCGCGATCTTCGTGGCCATGCGAAAGACGGACCGGATATCGTGGGACACCACGATGCTGGTCACCCGGAGTTCCCGCTGGAGCTTCATGATGAGGCGCGTGATGGTGCCCGTCGTCAGGGGGTCGAGACCGGAGGTCGGCTCGTCGTAGAGCATGATCTCCGGGTTGCCCGACATCGCCCGCGCGATGCCGACCCGCTTGCGCATGCCCCCCGACAGCTCGGAAGGCAGCTTCTTGAGCACCTCGTCCGGCTCCAGGTCCACGAACTCGAGCTTCTCGCGCACGCGGGCCTCCACGTCGTCCTCCGACAGCCGGAAGTGCTCGCGCAATGGATAGGCGACGTTCTCGTACACCGTCATCGAGTCGAACAGCGCCGCGCCCTGGAAGACCATCCCCATCTTCTTGCGCGTCTCCAGTGCCTCGGTGAAGCTCAGCGGCGCGATGTCCTGGCCGTCGATCAGGACGCGCCCCTTGTC